>DVMG01000092.1 GCA_018715105.1 Candidatus Ventricola intestinavium | reverse complement strand
CCATCAGCACGCCCATGGCGGAGGCCATCATCAGCCCGCGCGTCCAGCCGGAGGAGTCGCCCAGGCAGTGCAGACCGTGCACGTTGGTGTTGAGCTCTTCATCCATTTTCACGCGGTTTGAATAAAACTTGAGTTCCGGGGAGTAAAGCAGGGTTTCCGCTGAAGCGAACCCCGGCACCACGATGTCCGCGGCCTTGATAAAGTTGATGATGTTGATCATCGCGCGGTAGGGCATCGCGGCGGTGATATCGCCGGCAACCGCATCAGGCAGCGTGGGCCGGACGTTTGACTGCGCCAGCTCTTTCTGCCAGGTGCGCTTTCCATCCAGAATGTCGCCAAAGCGCTGCACGAGGATATGCCCGTTGGCCAGCATGTTGGTCAGCTCGCCTACCTTCTGGGCATAGGCAATGGGCTGGTTGAAGGGCACGGAGAAATTATGGCTGCACAGCACGGACACATTGGTGTTGTCGCTCTTGAGATCCTTGTAGGAATGGCCGTTGACCACGGCCAGATCGTTGTCATAATTCTCCTGGCTGACAAAACCGCCCGGATTCTGGCAGAATGTGCGCACCTTGTTTTTAAACGGCTGCGGATAGCCAATGAGCTTGCTTTCATAGAGCACGCGGTTGACTTCCTCCATGACCTCGTTGCGGCATTCCACACGCACGCCGATGTCCACCGTGCCGGGCTGATGGGCGATGTGATGCTCGCTGCACAGGCGCTCCAGCCAGTCCGCGCCGCGCCGCCCCGTGGCCACGACGGTATGCGCCGCCCGGATCTCCTGCGTCTCTTCTCCGCGGCGGAGGGACACGCCCAGGCAGGTTTCCCCCTCCATGATGAGCTCCTCGCATTCCCAGCCGAAGAGAAGCTCCACGTCGTGTGCCAGCAGGTATTCCTCGATGGCCCGATACAGGGTCTGAGCCTTCTCGGTGCCCAGATGCCGGATCGGGCAATCCACCAGTTTGAGGCCCGCGCGGATGGCGCGCCTGCGGATCTGGCGCACCTCTTCGGTGTTGCCAATGCCTTCCACATGGCTGTCCGCGCCGAATTCCAGGTAAATCTTGTCGGTGTAATCGATCAGCTCCTGAGCTTTGTCTTCCCCGATGAGCGTGGGAAAATCCCCGCCCACCTCATGGGAAAGGGAAAGCTTCCCGTCGGAAAACGCGCCGGCGCCGGAAAAGCCCGTCGTGATATGGCAGTACGGACGGCAATTCACGCACCGGTTGGTGACAACCTTCGGGCAGCGCCTCTTTTCAATCGGCTGGCCCTTTTCCACGATGGCCACGCGCTTGCGGCTGCCTTTGCGGATCATTTCAAGCGCGGTGAAAATGCCCGCGGGTCCTGCTCCGACGATGACGATATCTTTGTTCATGCTGTTCCCGCGCGCGGCCGAATGGATGCGCGCAATCCTTTCCCTTTCATTTCGCCGTCCGTCCCGGCAGGGCATGACGGCGAGAATTCCTTTCTATTTTATCTCATTTCGGGCCTCTGTGCAAGGCATGATCACGGCACACGCTGCAAAAGCGCCGTGGGCTTTTCCTCCTCCTGCGCCGTGCCGGCGACAAGCAGCCCTCCCTCTTCATCCGCCAGCAGGCGTGCGCCGTCTCCCTTAACGGGATAAGGCAGCGCCGTGATTCCCTGCCCATCCCCCTGCGGAAGGAGCAGCGCATCCGCCAGGAGCGACAGCCGTGAGCTGAGCGACACAAGCATGCACACATGCCCTTCCTGCACCACCATGTCATACACAGCGCCCACACCGCTCAGGTTGCGGATCTCCTTGAGTTCTCCGCCGCGGCCGATCCGCGCGGCAACGCCTTCCTGACCGGCCGCGTCTCCTTGCCCTGTCAAATAACGCCCGGCCAGCAGCATTTCGCCATCGTCCAGCTCCACCGCGCAAAGCCATTCGAGCGCGTCCGCCGCCGTGTGAATCGGCGTGCGGGTCTGCCACAGCAGCTCTCCCGATGCGCTCAGGCGCAGAAGCTGCGCGCCGCGCTTGCCCGGGCCATAGACAAGCCATCCATTCTCAAGCGCCAGCGCGCCAAGTTCTCCGTCTGTAAAGTCGGCGTCCTGCTCAAGGGACCGGGTAAAGACAAAGGTCCCCTGCGCATCCGCGCATACGAGCACGCGCTCCTCCCCCAGGCGGGCGCACAGCAGCGAATTCTCCGCGCATGTCAGCGCGTCAACCCGTCCCTCTCCCGCCTCTCCCGGCGCAATCTGATAGGCGGCCGGAAGCGGATGGCGCGCCATACGCCCGTCGCCGTCCACCGTAAAAAGCGCGTTTTCATCTCCCGTCAGCAGCGCCAGCACATCGCCGCGCGCGCTGCGGCCCACGCATCCGCCGGACGCCCCGGCCACACCGGCGCAGTGAAGCACCGTATTCCCGTGCGTGTCAAGGCATGTCACATCCGCCTGTCCATCCTCACGGCGGCAGGCCAGCACAAAGCCCGCTTCATCTCCCCATGCGCTCAGCAGCGTGCAACCCTGCGCCGCATACACGCAGCCGGCATAACGCTCCTGCCCCGGCTCCTGTTCCGTTTCATCCGGAATCACCGTCTCGAACACCGCCTGCTTTCCTCCCGCAGACCGCAGGTTATACAAGGCCACGACCCCATCCGAGCCGTCTGCAAGGTCTGCGAGGTCATCCCGGACGGCCACAGCGTCCTGGCAAGCGCCATCCTCATCCAGAAAGAGCACCTGGCTGTCTCCCGCTTCTCTGCCATACGCATATGCCGCATAACCCGTTTCCGTTGCGGCGAGATGGACAAAATGGCTGTATTCGCGCCCCGTGACGAAAAAAATGGCCTCTCCCTCCGCGCTCAGGCGCATGATGAAGCCCTCGCTCTCCCCCTCGCCGGCAAGCGCCTGACCGCACAGCACAACGCTTCCGTCCTCATCGGCCAGCACATCCGTCACCCTCTGGCAAAAGGCCCCCTCTTCCGGCAACGCCAGCACGGCCTGACGTGCCGGCTCCTCGGAGCCGGGAAGCACGCGCGTCATCACCAGCTTTCCCTGCCGCACGCCAAAGTGCACCAGTTCCCCCTGCTCGCCGGAGACATCCATCGCGGCGGCCCCCTGTGCGTCCCCCGCAAAAGGCATGCCGCGAATTCCTTCTCCCTCTTCCAGCACGCGCGCGCAGCACATCGTCTCCTCTCCGGGATGGGCGATGAGCACGGCCAGCGCCTGCCCCTGCGCATCCTCGTAGGCCAGCACCGCCTCCACATGCCCTTCCTGTCCGCACAGGGCGGCGGCGGATGGAATCTCCACACGCGCCTTCTGCCGGCCGTCGGCCTCCAGCCTTATCCATTCTCCCCGCTGTCCGTTTTCGTCCGTGAGCACGCAGGAAAACGTGCCGTCCTCAAAGGCATAGGGGCTGATCATGCGCATCAGTCCGTTATGCGCCGAGCTGAAGCTCCACAGAACATGGCCTGCCTCATCCAGGCGCAGGGCCCAGCCCGCTTCGCCGCTGCGCGTGCGTCCGGCCAGGTCCCCGTCGGTTGAGGCTGTTTCCCCCACGGCAAACAGGCCGTCCGCCGTGCGGATGGCCTCATGCAGCGCTTCCTGTCCGCTACCGCCATACGCAGCGCTCCCCTGAGCCCATGCCGGGAGAACCGCCAAAATGAGCAGCGCCGCAGCCAGCCGCATCGCCATGTCACGTCCGCCCCTTTACCATGCTCAGCGCAATGCGCTTTTTCTTCACATCCACATCAACCACATACACCTGCACCACATCCCCCACGCGGACCACCTCAGAGGGATGGCGGATATACCGCTCGGCCATGCGTGAGATGTGCACAAGGCCATCCTGATGAACGCCGATATCCACAAACGCACCGAAATCAATGACGTTGCGCACCGTGCCGGTCAGTTCCATGCCCGGTTTGAGATCCGTGATCTCCAGTACGTCGCGGCGCAGAACCGGCGGCGGAAGCGAATCCCTCGGATCGCGCCCGGGCTTTTCCAATTCGGCGGCAATGTCCCGCAGGGTCATCTCCCCCACCCCGATGCGCTGCGCGAGCCCAGCATATCCCTCCTGCTCCGCGCGGGCGGCGATCCCCTCCACGCCTCCCCGCTTGAGCGCGCTCATGTCATACCCAAGATGGGAGAGCAGCGCTTTGGCCGCCGGATAGCTCTCCGGATGGACAGCCGTGGCATCCAGAGGATTGCTTCCGTGCACGCGCAGAAAGCCCGCGCACTGCTCATACGCCCGGGGGCCGAGTTTGGGAACCTTCCGCAGCTGTGCGCGCGAAGAGATGCCGTTTTCCTCCCGATAGGCGACAATATGGGCGGCAAGTGCCTCGCCAATGCCCGCCACGTGCGTCAGCAGCGCCGCGGAGGCCGTTTCCACATCCACCCCCACGCTGGAAACACAGCTTTCCACCACGCCGGAAAGCGCGTCTTCCAGCTCTGCCTGCTTGAGATCATGCTGATACTGCCCCACGCCGATGGCCTTGGGATCGATCTTGACCAGTTCGGCCAGCGGATCCTGCAAGCGTCTGGCGATGGAAACCGCGCTGCGCAGCGAGACATCGTAATCCGGGAATTCCTTTGCCGCCAGTTTGGAGGCCGAATACACGCTCGCGCCCGCTTCGCTGACGATGGTGTAAGCCACGCCGGGCACCTCCGACAAGAGCGAGGCGATGAACTGCTCGCTCTCCCGCGAAGCCGTGCCGTTGCCGATGGCGATGGCGGTGACACCGTGACGGCGGATCATGGAAAGAATGAGCTCCCTGGCGCGCGCCTTCTGCTGCTCCTGCCCCGGCAGGGTGAAATGACCCACACCGGTTTCCAGCACGCGGCCGTTTTCATCGACCACCGCCAGCTTGCAGCCCGTGCGGAAGCCGGGATCCACCCCCAGCGTCACCTTGCCGCGCACAGGCGGCTGCATGAGCAGCTGGCGCAGATTCTCCCCGAACACACGGATGGCGCCCTCATTGGCTCGATCGGTCAGTTCGCTGCGGATCTCTCTTTCAAGAGACGGCAGAATGAGCCGGTTCAGAGCGTCCGCAGCGGCGGCACGCACGGCGTCGCAGCAGGCGCTGCCGGGCCTCATGACCGCGCGATAGAGGATCCTCAGCGCCTGTTCCTGCTCGACCTCGATGCTCACGCGGAGCCATCCTTCCCTCTCCCCGCGGTTAAGGGCCAAAATCCGGTGGCCGGCCGCGCGCAGCACGGGCTCCCTGTAATCGGTATACGGCTGATAGACGCTTTCTCCTTCTTTGGCGGCCACGCTGCGCAGCATGCCGGTGCGGTGCAAAAGCGCCCTCAAAGAAGCGCGGATGGCCGCATCGTCGCTGAACTGCTCAGCGAGGATATCCTGCGCGAGCTTGACGGCCGCCTGCGGATCCGGCACCCCTTTTTCCGCATCCACATAGGAGGCGGCAAGGGTTTGCGGATCTTCCCCGGGCCTCTGGGCAAGGATGGCGGCTGCGAGCGGCCCCACCCCCTTTTCACGGGCAATCATGGCGCGCGTGCGGCGTTTGGGCCGGTATGGGCGGTAAAGATCCTCCAGCTCTGAGAGCGTTCCGGCGGCGGCAAGCCTCATGCGCAGCGCATCGTCGAGCACGCCCTGTTCCTCGAGGGCGGCCTCAATCTGCTCACGGCGCTTAAAAAGCCCGCGCAGATACGAAAGCCGTTCGCTGAGCTCGCGCAGCTTCTGGTCATCCATCGCCCCCGTCTGCTCCTTGCGGTAACGGGCGAGAAAGGGAATGGTATTTCCCTCGTCAATCAGCGCGATGATGCGCGCGATGACGGCGCTATCCGTGTCAAACTCCTGCGCCAGGATGGCGGTGATCTCCATAAAACCTGTCCTTTCCTTCGCCCAAAAGGCGTCCTGATGCGCGCTGTGCTCCGGCCTTTACAGGGCGATGACCTCCAGATCCTCCGGCACATGCACGTCGCCGCCGTAATACCGCTTTGCTTCCGCGCTATAAAGCGCCTTGCGTTGCGCGTAATGGCGGTCTTCCGTGTGCCAGAGCACCAGATGGGGAATGCAGAGCTCCTGCGCCAGGCGGGCCGCGTCGGCCACGGTGCTGTGGTGCTTTTCATAGGGCTTAAACCGGTCCGCGTGCTCAAGCAGGCAAAACGCCTCGCACAACAACCAGTCGCTCCCCTCGACATAGGCGCGGCACGCAGGGTTATATGGCTCATCGCCCAGGCATGTCAGTTTTTTACCGCTGTGCAGGCGGAGGGTGAAGCCAAACTGGAGCAGCTTGGTAGAATGGATGTCAAAGAACGTCACACCGTATCCGCACAGGACGGCCTGCGCTCCATCCTCGATGTCATGATAATGAACGCGTTCCCGGATGAGCCGGAGCAGCTTTTTTTGCAGCATCAGTTCCGCAATCATCTCAAGCCCTCTGCGCACGCTTTCGTGGCAGTAAACATGCAGATCGCCCGCGTATTGCCCCCCGCTCATCATCGTCGTCACTTTGCGCAGCACCCACACGGCGCCGTTCAGATGATCGGGATGGGCATGGGTGATGAAAAAATCATGCACCGTCTCAAAGCCGATGCCCGCATCCTCCATCTGGCGCAGGATGCCGTTGCCTCCGCCCGCATCCACAAGCAGCGTTCCCGTTTCATTAT
>DVMG01000091.1 GCA_018715105.1 Candidatus Ventricola intestinavium | reverse complement strand
ATACGGCTCACGGGCAGCCTCGCGCATGGAGGCAATTTTCAAAAAACGCTGCTGCATTTTCACTCCCGATTGCTTTTCCATGGGGGGAAAAGCCTGATCGAAGGCTTCTGCCGCCTGGATATCCACCTCATAGATGGGATCTTCAACATAGCGGCCGGACAGGCCGCAAAGCGCGCCTTCATACAATTCGCATGCCTGCAGCGCGGCGGCATACATTCCATCCGCCGTGCGAATGCCGAATTCTTTAGCCGGTCTAAAGCCCTGGCGAACATAGTATGCGGGATCTCCGCACAGGAACATCGCTCGATAACCCATCTGCCGTGCACGCTCTTTCGCACAGGCAATCAGTCTTCCGCCTATGCCCCTGCCCTGAAACGGCGGCAGTACGCTGATGGGGCCAAGGCTCAGCACCTCGTATGCATGACCGTCATCCCCCTGAAGGGTGCCTTTGGCAAAAGCAATGTTTCCCACAATCCGGCCGTCATGAATCGCAACGAGATCGAGCTGCGGCACAAAAGCCTGTGCATTGCGCATGATGTGCAGCAGGTAATGCTCCGCACATCCCGGGGAATACTGATTAAAAAAAGCCTCCCGTGTAACATTCTCCGTTTCACGATAGTCAGCAGGCATCTCCTGCCGGATGATTATTTCCATCGCCGTCTCTCCTTTTCACACGAAGTTTCTTCCCATACAGTTTGCCGTTTTTTCCCTGGCTTAAACGATGAGAAGCGACCTCATCCTATCATAAATAGGTTCATCACGCAAGAGCACGCGTCAGACCGCACCGGTTTTTCTTTACATCAATTGTGCAAATCATGGGAAAAATAGGTTGACATCGGGTTTATGTTATGTTAGTGTATAAATAATTCTAAACACTATGTGCGGAAGGGAGAAAGCAGGCCATGCGTCATGAACAGCCTCCATCCGATATTATACGGGAAACGCGCCGGATTGCAGTGGGCACGGCCCTCTGCCTGGGATGTATGTTTGCCGTCAGCGCTCTGATCGGCAGGCTCACACCAGCCTTTGTCCTCGGCGGGCTGGTGGGCAGCGCATATGCGGTATTGAATTTCTATCTTCTGGGACGAGGTGTGCAAAGAGCCCTTGATTCAGGGGACGAGCAGATGGCCCGCTCGAGTCTGCGTGCTTCTTACAGCATGCGTATGGTCGGCATGCTGATTGTTGCTGTGCTGGCTTTTGTATTGCCGTTTGTGGAGGGAATCGCATGCCTGATTGCGCTTGTATTCCCACGGATAACGATTTTTGTGCTTCAGCTTACGGGAAAGGTCAAAACCTGACGGCTTTGCAGGGCCAAAGCCGCGTGGGCGGAGAATGCGTGAGAAATGCGTGGTGAGAAATGATGGACATCGATATTTCCGGGGCCAGGATCCTGATTCAGATTCCTGAACTGGGCGGCTTCATGCTGACGGAGACCGTTGTGGTCACATGGGTGGTCATGCTGGTTCTGGTGCTCTGCTGCCGGTTCATGACCAAGAATCTGCAGGTGCATCCCACTCAAAAGCGCCAGATTGTCGCGGAATGGCTTGTCACTTCCGTGCGCGACCTGGTGCAGACGAATATGGGCGCGCGCTATGCAGACACATGGTATGTGCCGTTTATTGGCGCCATGTTTGCTCTTTCGGCTGGGTGCAGCCTCTCCAGCCTCGTGGGCGCCTATGCGCCCACGAGCGATCTATCCACGGTGCTGGGCTGGGCGCTGTTTGTCTTTGCGTTAATCACATGGACCAAGATCAAGACAAATGGCCTGCGTGGCTATCTGCGCGATTTTACAACGCCCATTCCCATCATGACGCCTTTTAACATCATTGGGGAGATTGCCACCCCTGTGTCCATGGCGTTCCGCCACTTTGGCAACATTGCCAGCGGCAGCGTCATTACAGCGCTTGTCTACGGCGCGCTGACGGCGCTTTCAGGCTTGATTCTCGGGCTGCTTCCCGGAGCGGCAGGAGAGCTTCTTTCCCAGATCCCCGTTTTTTCATTCGGCCTTCCGGCGATTTTGTCGCTGTATTTCGATTTTTTCTCCAGTGTGCTGCAGGCGTTTATTTTCTGCATGCTGACCATGATGTATGTCGGCGGCGCGGCGTCCACCGGAGAATGACCCTGATGTAAGCGCAGGCAACCGCGCTGCATATAGAACGCAATCCAACACCATTGATAAGGAGGAACCTGACTGTATGGATACTTCGATTCTCGCTAAGGCGATTGTCTGCGGCTGTTCCGCGTTGGGCGCGGGCGTGTCCATGATCGGCGGCCTGGGCCCCGGCATCGGTGAAGGGTATGCCGTGGGCAAAGCGCTTGAATCCATCGCCCGGCAGCCGGAGCTCAAAGGAACGATCACAACCACGATGTTCATGGGCTGTGCTGTGGCGGAGACAACGGGCCTTTACAGCCTGATCATTGCGCTGCTTCTTCTGTTTGTCAATCCCTTTACCGGCCTGTTTTAAGCGGAAAGCCGTGTGTGCTTCCCTCGGGGAGCACGGGCCGTAACCGGCGACGCGGCCAGATCCGATCTTGGAGAAGTGGGAGGAACTTCCATGGAGGTTCAGCAGTTTATATCCATCGCGCCATGGACGCTTATCTTTCAGATTGCCAACCTGCTGCTTTTAATGGTGCTTTTCAAAAAATATTTGTTTGCGCCCGTGATGGCTGTTCTTGAAAAGCGCCGGGCGGAAATTGAAGGGCATTATGATCAGGCGCAGCAGGCTGAAACCGCCGCCCTGGCCATGAAGGCCGGATACGAGGAAAAAATGGCGGGGGCCCGGGAAGAGGCAGACCGTGTCATTGGCACCGCGGTGGAAAGCGCAAATGCCCTCTCTGCGGGAATCATCGAGGATGCCAAGGCGCAGGCAGAGCAAATCAG
>DVMG01000090.1 GCA_018715105.1 Candidatus Ventricola intestinavium | reverse complement strand
CCGAAGGGAGAGGCCCCGTCAGCTCAAGAGGAAGGGATTTTTACAACCGCCTGATCGACGCAATGGTGGAGCGCGGAATCCGGCCGTTTGCGACGCTGTTTCATTGGGATTATCCCGCGGCCCTTCAGGCGCGGGGCGGCTGGGAAAACCCGGACAGCCCCATGTGGTTTGAGGATTACGCCGCGCTGTGCGCCCGCCTGTTCGGCGACCGGGTCAAGGATTTCTTCACCCTCAACGAACCGCAATGCTTCATCGGCATGGGCTGTGAGACGGGAGAGCATGCGCCCGGGCTGCGCTTGGATGCGCAGCACACCATTCCCATGGCCCACCATGTGCTCAAGGCACACGCGCTGGCTGTGCGCGCGCTCAGAGCGCATGCCCCGGGATGCCGCGTGGGTTATGCTCCCACGGGAACACCGTGCATCCCGGCAAGCCAGAGCGACGCGGACGTGGCGGCGGCTCAAAAAGCCTATTTTGATGTGCCTGCGGATGAAAAACGATGGACGTGGAACGTGGCATGGTGGAGCGACCCGGTTTTGCTGGGAACGTATCCGGAAGAGGCGCTGCGCGTGTTTGAAAGGCATTTGCCGGAGAAATGGGAACGGGATCTGGAAACCATGTGCCAGCCGCTTGACTACTACGGACAGAACATCTATCATGGGCGGATCATACGCGCGGCGCAGAATGCGCAGGGATACGAAGAGGTGCCGTTTTCCACCGGTTTTCCCAGGACGGCGATGCAGTGGCCGGTGACGCCGGATGCGCTTTACTGGGGCCCCAAATTCCTTTATGAGCGCTATAAAACCCCGATTTTGATCACCGAAAACGGCATGGCCTGCCACGATGCGGTTTCGCTGGATGGAAAGGTGCACGATCCAAACCGCGAGGATTACATGCGCCGCTATCTGCTTGCCTACCGGCGGGCGGCGGAAGAGGGCGTGGACGCGGCGGGATACTTCGCCTGGTCGCTCATGGATAATTTTGAGTGGGCCTGCGGCTATGGCGAGCGATTTGGCCTGATCTATGTGGACTTTGCCACACAGGCGCGCGTGATCAAAGATTCGGCGCTGTGGTACAGGCGCGTGATGGCGCATAACGGCGAAGAGGCCCTGTAACCGGAAGAGCCTGAAAAGAGAGAAGGATTCATCCAAAAAGCGCGGCGTTATTCCGGGTTTCAAACGGAAGAACGCCGCTTTTTTACGCGGATTCGGCTTCTGATAAAAGCATTCTCTCCCTGGCCGGGGAGAGAACACAGTTTTGAATTCTCTTGGAAAAAGAAACCGGCATGAGGCCGGCCGCATCGCTGGAGAAGCGATGCAAATCCCGCAGCCGGGTGCCCGGGACGACGCTTTGTAAAAAGAAATTGAGCAATAAAAGTTATTTTAAAATGAATTTAGCCGGCAAACTGCGGATCAAAGATCCTGCAGGTCGGCGGATGAAAGATCGTTTTCCACATTGTCGCGCGCGAGATCGGTGTCAAGAACCGGGTAAATCTCCTCCGGGATGGGCCTTTCCAGCCCGGCTTTGCGAACCGGATGAACCACTGGATTCTTTTTTGACATGGCTTTTCACCTCGGACACAGTTTGCCCCGTTCATGGAAAGGTATACGCGGGAAGAGAGGCGGGCGGAGCACACGCTTCATTCCATTTTCTTGGAATCATCCATCGAAGGGCCCCTTTCTTCCGCGACCATGGCGCCACTCAGAAGCCGCTTCCATTCCGGCGGGAACCCGCACAGGGAGAGATCCGCCTCCGGAAAATCCTCCGCCAGCTGGGCGATTCCTCTCACCAGCTGGCCATATACGCGTTCCCGGCCGCATACGCTGCGCAGGGCAAGCAGCAGCGGAAAGAGCCGGTCGCTCTCATAGGCGCGCAGGTTAGGGGGAAGGTCGGGCTGCTCGGCCAACGGCTGGTTATACAGGCGGTTGTAATGCGCACAGATGTTGCGCACGTTGACCGATGCGCTGATCAGCCGGGAAAGCGCCTCCGGCTTGATGCCGTAATCACGGCTGACAGCGCGCTGATCCGCCTCACGCATGATTTCATACAGGGAGGCGAGCATGCCGAACGTAAACAGTTCCACAGCCGCCCATATGGGAAACTTTCCGCCGTATTTGGCGTTATGATGACGGACAAACGGCAGGGAACGCTGGCGCCGGACCTCGCTTTTGAATTTGCCCATCAGATTCCGGTGGATGAGAGAGCCGTTGGGGAGCGTAAGCGCACGGAAGTTTTCCTCTTCCATGTATCCAAGCGATCCGTACGTGATGGCCAGATGATAGGCAATTTTAGCGCGCAGCTGCACTTCAAAAAACTCAAGAACCGGCAAAAGAAGATGGCGAAGCCCCATGTCAAATTGATACAGCGCATAGAGCGTGTCAAGCGACACGCCGGGAAGGAAGCGCTCGGGATCCTCTTCGCAGCGAAGATGCTTGCCGTATGTCGTCAGGCGGTAATAGTTGACCGTGGAGAGAATCCGGTGAGCTTTTTGCAGATCGTCAATTTGCAGGCCATGCAGATCGGTCAGGCGGCGGGCCTGCTCTTCATAGCTTCGCGCGGGTTTGACGGGCGTGTAGATCTTCTTTTTCATGGCAAACTCCGTCCCCAGGGAATTGTAAAAAGGCGGGCGGCCAAAGAGCCTGACCGCCCGTTGAACTCAGGGATTGTGAATCTCAAGAACCTTATCGCGCAATTCCTTTTCAAGGCGTCCCAGCTCAATGGCCGCCGCCGCGCGCTTTTGAGCGCCCTCGCGCTGAATTTTCTGAACCTCGGTCAGCGTGTCGATCAGCGCCGTATTGGCCACGCGGATGGTTTCCAGATCCACGACGCCGCGTTCGGCCTCCCTGGCCGTTTCGATGGTGCCCATTTTCAGGCGCTGCGCGTTGGAGCGCAGCAGCTCGTTGGTCATATCCGTAACGGCCTTCTGCGCGCTCAGGGCGCTTTCCGCGTGCTGCATGCCAAGCGCGATGACCATCTGGCTCTTCCAGAGCGGCACCGTGTTGACAACCGTGGATTGAATGCGCTCGGCGAGCAGGTTGTCGTTGTTCTGCATCAGGCGAATCTGGGGCCCCATCTGCACGGAAACCATGCGGGTGAGCTTGAGATCATGGATGCGCTTTTCAAACCGCTCAATCAGCTGGGAAAAATCATTGGCGGCCTGTGCATCAGCGGGATCGGCGGTTTCCTGGGCCTTGGCAAGCAGCGGCGGCAGATCCTGCTCGCGCAGGCGGCGCAGCTTGATTTCACCGGCGATGATATAGAGCGTCAGCTCGTGGTAATACTGCTCATTCTGCGCGTAAAGCCCATCGAGCATCTTGCAGTCGGAGATGAGCTGCTTTTGATGCCCCTGCAGGGACGCGACGATCTCCGCCACGTTTTCTTCCACCTTGTCAAACCGGGCTTTGAGCTGCGTGATGCTGTTGCCCGCCTTTTTAAACAGGCCAAAGAATCCGTTTTTCTTGCCCTCATCCACATCAAAGCCCTTCAGTTCGGCGACAAGATTGGCCAGCATATCGGAAATGGCGCCGGTATCCTTGGTCTTCACATCGGTCAGGATCTTATCGGAGAACTGAGAGATCTTCACCTGCGCGGCGTTGCCATACTTGAGCACCGTTTCGCTGTTTGAGATGTCGATGCGATCCACAAAGGCGAGAACAGCCGCCTGCTCCTCGGCGGAAAGATTATCAAAATTCAGGGAATCCTCCTCGGCGGCAACCGGCTCAGCCGCTGCCTGAGAGGCGGGAGCCGCCTGCACAGCCGACGCGGCAGGCGCCGTTTGTGCGGCAGGGGCCGCCTGCGCGGCGGGTTCGGCCTGAGCCGGGGCAGCATCTTCCTGCGTGTTTTCCTCCCCCGGAAGGATCAGCGTCGGGATGGTCTTATTGTCCATGGTGGTGATCTCCTTTTACCTTAATTTCACACATGCCCGGTCGGCAGGAGTTTTTGAACGAAGCATGCCTCAAACCGGCATGTCCGCATTCCTATCCATCATGATACACCAAAATAAGAGGGGTGTAAACCTTTTTTTTACGCGGGATTTATGATAGAATAGGCAGGCATCCCGCCGCCGGATCCGCTCCGGATGCGGGGAGAAAAGACGGGATCGGTCTTTCATCGATTGCAGACAGCGCAATCATTATGCACAACCGTAAAAAGGAAAGGGATAGGAACAGATGACGAAAAGAGAGCTTCTGGCGGACGGAATGCTTTTGCTGACCGCACTGATTTGGGGAAGCGCGTTTGCCGTGGTGAAAAACACGCTGGACAGCTTTCCGCCTGCGGCGATTATCGCCATGCGCTATGCCATCGCGGCCATCCTCACAGGCCTGGTCTTCCGCCGGCATCTGCGGGGGATTACGCGCGCGGATGTGCTGCGCGGCGCGCTGGTGGGCGTGCTTCTCAGCCTCGCCTATATCATCCAGACGGTGGGCCTTCAGCATACGACGGCGGGAAAAAACGCGTTTCTGACCACGGTGTATGTTCTGCTGGTGCCCTTCGGCTGCTGTGTGTTTTTCGGGCAGAAGCTGCATGGTGCCAATCTTGCGGCCGCAGGCATGATGCTGCTGGGCATCGGGCTGCTTTCGCTGGATGGCGAGAGCGGCGGGCTGAATGAGGGAGATGTGCTCACGCTGATATGCGGTGTGTTCTTTGCCGCGCACATCATCGCCGTGGAACGCTGCCAGCAGAGGACGGATGCTTACGCTCTGATCGTGCTGCAGTTTGCGTTTGCCGCGGTGTTTGCCGCGGCGTATCACCTGCTCTTTGAAGGCGGCAGCACGCTGGAATTCAGCGCAGGCTCTATCGGCAGCCTGCTGTATCTGGCTATTTTTTCTACCACCCTTGCGATGAGCCTGCAGAACATTGGCCAGAGCATGGCGCCGGCCTCGCATGCGGCGATCCTGCTGTCCCTGGAATCCGTGTTCGGCGTGGCGTTTTCCTGCCTGCTGCTGGGGGAGAGGGTGACTTTCCGGATGGCAGCCGGCTTTGCGGTGATCTTCGCCGCGCTGATCGTGGGAGAGCGGGCGCCGAAGACAAAGGCAGATCCGGCGCAGAGAAACGCCGCCGGCTGACACGGCCTTCCAGCCTCTTTGTCATGCGAAAAAAATCATGGGGACCTTTCAAAAAGAGCGCTTTGAAAGGTCCCTCCATGATTTTATATTTTTTATTCCGAGAAGCGGAGACGGTCCTGAATGCTTCCCTGAGAAATCCAATGCAGGCAGACGAGCGGCACGGTGATGGACAGCGCAAGAATGGCAGGCAGAAGAAGCCAGAGCGGCGCGAGAGAAAACGTGTAAACCATGCACCAGGAGCCCATCCGCTCGATCACGGAAGGCATGACGGCCCATGAAAAGAGGGCGGTAAGCGGCGCAACCACCGCGACCATCAGCAGAGCGTGAAACGTTCCTTCGAGCAGCATCAGCACGCGCAGCTGTGCGCGCGTCATGCCCATGCTTTCATACACGGCGAATTCGCGCCTGCGGCTCACCGCTTTGACCACCAGCATATTTGCAAAATTCAGCAGGGCGATGCCAAGGAGCACAGCGGCGACGATGAGATCCGGCAGCACGGCATTGAGGCGGGCTGCTTCAAAATTGGCCTGGTATTCGCTGCGGCGGGTGACGCTCACACCCCGATTCAGCCCCTGCTCATACGTGCTCAGGTAGGCTTCAAAGGCTTCCTGACGGCCGTGATCGATATTCACTGCGAGCTGACGGATGCCCTGATCGGGGAAGAGGGCGTCAAACGCATCGAGCGGCAGGATATAAGCGATATGGAAAGCCGCCTGGGCGCTGTTGGATCCGCTGATATAGGCGTCGTCATGCATGCAGGAGCCCATCACCTGAAAGCTGCGGCCTAAAATCGTCACCGTTTCGCCCTCTGCGGGGGTGGAAATGCCCTCGTGATATGCGCCGGCAGCCAGAACGGCCTTTCCTTCGGAGAAGGCCTGGGCATCAAATTCGCCGCTGGTAAAGGGACAGAACTCGAGAATATAATCCAGATAGACGCCGTCAAGGCCGATGACAAGGGCGGTGTATTCCCCGGTCTGCTCCAGCCGGTCCAGCCCTTCGCACCAGTCCGGGAATCCCCTTTGGGATTCCCGCAAAGTCATGGTTTCATCATAGGGCTGGTTGTAATAATCGACCAGCCGCTTTTGCAGCACAGCGGAAGCGGAAAGCGTGATTTCCCGGCTTTTCAGTGTGCTGACGGATAAAACCTCCGGCATGGCCTTCAACATTTCCACCGTTTCGCCGGTGATGGCCCGGTTTTCCTGGTTATAGCGCTGCATGGACAGGGCCGCCGATCCATCCACGATGGCATAATCCCACGGGGACAGGGCTGCAAGATAGAGGTCTTCCTTCAGGCTCACAAATCGGATCCACACCGAGCAAAGCAGCGCGGCGGACAAAAGCAGGGAAAACGCGGAGAGCAGGGTGCGCCCTCTGCCGCGCGCCAGCATGCGCAGGGCAAGACGCGCAAGGGTGAGACGGCCGGTTCCCGAGCCGGCGCCTCTTGGCATATCCTGCGCCATGCGCGTCCCCTCAGCGGGAGTC
>DVMG01000089.1 GCA_018715105.1 Candidatus Ventricola intestinavium | reverse complement strand
CCTTCCTTCCCTTTCGGGAAGAAAGGCCGCCGCAGTTTTTGACAGAAACGCCGCTTTCATTCAGGATAGGCGTTGCTTTTTCCAGAGATTGGGAGAATCTTTTCTCCCCCTTTTTTGAGAGGGGGAAGCCTTTTGTCAACGGCCAGCAGGCGCTGCGCCCTGTCCGCTCCGGCTTAAACGGTCATCCGATCGCGCGCGTGGCGTGAATCAGCCACTCGCGCTCGCCGGCATCCTCCATATACGGCAGAAGCGTTTCACGCACAAAGGCGTGATACGCGTTGAGCTGCTCGCGCTGGCGGGGGCTCATCTCTTCGGGAAGCACAGCATCCAGATCGATCGGCGCGCAGGTGATGACCTCAAAGCCCATAAACTGGCCATATTCATTTTCCTCGAGCCTGCGGCAGACGAGCTCATTTTCCGTACGGATGCCGTGGCTGCCCTCGATGTAGATTCCCGGTTCATCGGTGGTGACCATGCCCTCATCCAGCACGGTGTCTTCGCTGCGAGTGGCGGACTTATACCAGCGGAAGCTGTTGGGCCCCTCGTGTACGCTGAGCAGGTAACCCACGCCGTGGCCCGTGCCGCAGCGATAGTCGATTCCCAGATCCCACATGGGCCCGCGCGCCAGGATATCCAGCCCAATTCCTGTAACCCCATGCAGGAACTTGGCGTTTGCCAGGGCCAGCATGCCGCAGAGCACCGCCGTGAAATGCTTCTTCTGCTCGTGCTCAACGGGCCCGAGGGCAAATGTACGCGTGATATCCGTGGTGCCCTCCAGATACTGCCCGCCGGAGTCGATGAGCAGCAGATCCCGCGGCTCAAGCGGCACATCGGTCTCCGGCGTAGCGCTGTAATGCATCATCGCCGCATGGTCGCGATACGCACAGATGGTGGAAAAGCTCGGCGAAATAAAGTTTTCCTGTTCGGCGCGCAGGGCCAGCAGCCTGTCGCTGACGCTTCTCTCCGTCATCGGCTCCTTGCCCACGCGCGTCTTGAGCCAATACATCAGGTGTGTAACGGCCAGGCCGTCTTTGACATGGGCACGGCGCAGGTTGGCGAGCTCCACTTCATTTTTGTGCGCCTTGATGCGCATGGCTGGGTTTTCATGTTGCACAACCTCGGTGTGCGCAAGCGCGGCCATGAGCGCTGCCGTCAGCTTCCTGCCGTCGGCCAGCACGCGCGTGCCGGGCGCAAGCCGGGAAAGCGCATCCGTGATCTCGCCATAGCCCCGCACGGCAACGCCCGCCTCACAGAGCGCGGCGCGCAGCGCATCCTCCACCTTGCTTTCTTCAACAAACCAGGCCGCGTCCTGCTCCCCCACAACCAGATAGCTCATGACCACCGGGGTGTAAAGCACATCGCCTCCGCGCACGTTGAGCGTCCAGGCAATGTCATCCAGCACGTTGCACACGTGCACGGCCGCTCCCTGCCTTTTCATTTCCCCGCGGATGGCCTCCAGCTTGCTCTGCACACTGCGGCCGGCATATCCTTCCTCCAGCAGGAATGCCTTTTGCTGCGGCATCGGCGGGCGGTCCGTCCAAAGCGCGTCAAACCAATCGCCCGTATCCGCCAGCTTCACCCCCCGCTTTTCGAGGCGGCCGCGCATGGCCTGCGCAAACTGCGCGCTGATCACGGAGAAATCCACGCCCACCGTATCCCCGGCCTGCGTCAGCGCATCCACATACGCTTCCAGGCTGGGCGTGCCCGCCGTCCCCATGCGCATGAGCTCGACCCCGCTGCCCGCCAGCTGGTTTTGGGCCTGAATGAAATAGCGGCCGTCTGTAAAGAGCGCAGCCTCTTCCCGCGCCACCACCAGCGTGCCGGCGGAACCGGTAAATCCGCACAGCCACTGACGCACCTTGAAGTGATCCGCCAGATACTCGGAGGCGTGGCTGTCCGCTGTGGGCACAATGGCCACGGCAATCCCCTGTTCGGTCATCCGCTTTCTGAATGCGGCGATTCTCTCTTTTACCTGCATGAAACTCATTCTCCTCCGTCAAAATGGGGTCAATCCCGTATCCTTATTATACACCGGGGACGCAGGCCGCTCAATCCCCTTTCGTGGAGGAAGCGGGCGGGAAATCCGCCGCAAGGGATCAAAAAGGGGGCTGCCTCTTTCCCCTCGATTCCGGGGGAAAAGCAGCAGCCCCGCCGTTTCTGCCCGGAGGCGGAAACGGAAAGGATCTCACACGTAAAACAGCATCTCGGCATAGGTCGGCATGGGCCAAAAATCCCTGGCGACCTTCTCCTCCAGCTCGTCGGCCACACAGCGCGCCGCCTCCATCGCGGGGATGACGGTCTCATGCGCATACATGGCCCGCGCGTCAAGCTCGGAGGGCTCCGCTTCGACAGCCGCGGCCAGCGCCTCCTCGCGCGCCATCAGTTCCGCCGTCATCCGGGTCAATTCGGCGGCCTTCTCCTTTTCCGCCGGCGCTTCCAGGCCAATCTCCGCCTTGGCGGCCACCGTTTGGGCCAGTTTCCCGGAATAGGCGATACAGGCCGGAATGATCTGCCTGCGCAGCATATTCAGGCTGGTCAGCGCCTCAATGTGGATGACTTTGGCATATTCCTCCATGTTGATATCCCTGCGGGATTTGATCTCCGTGCGCGTGTAAACGCCATGGCGGGCAAAGAGCGCCACATTTTTTTCATCCGTATAGTGCACGAGCGCTTCCGGCGTAGAGCGCAGGTTCATCAGCCCGCGCCGCTCAGCCTCTGCCGGCCACTCGTCGCTGTATCCGTTGCCGTTGAACAGAATGCGCCTGTGCGCAGCGAGTTCGCGGCGGATGAGCGCGGAAAGCGCAGCCTCAAAATCATTCGCTTTCTCCAGCTCATCGGCAAAGGCCATGAGCGCATCGGCCACCGCCGTGTTGAGCATGACGTTGGTGCAGGCAATGTTAAAGGAAGAACCCGGCATGCGGAACTCAAATTTATTGCCCGTAAAGGCGAAGGGCGAGGTTCGGTTGCGGTCGGAATTATCCCTGGGGATCGCGGGCAGGGTGGATACGCCGATGTCCATGTTATGCCTGCCTGCGGCCTTGTAATCCGCGCCGGTGACAATCGAATCGATCACAGCGGCCAGCTCATCGCCCACATACATGGAGACAATGGCGGGCGGCGCCTCGTTTGCGCCGAGGCGGTGATCGTTGCCCGCGCTGGCGACGCTGATGCGCAGAAGATCCTGATACTCATCCACCGCTTTGATGACGGCCGTCAGGAACAGCAAAAACTGCGCGTTTTCCATGGGTGTGGAGCCGGGATCCAGCAGGTTTTCCCCCTTATCGGTGGAGATCGACCAGTTGTTGTGCTTTCCGGAGCCGTTCACCCCTTCAAAGGGCTTCTCATGCAGCAGGCAGACAAAGCCGTGGCGGTCAGCCACCTTTTTCATGATCTCCATGGCCAGCTGATTGTGATCCGTGGCGATGTTGGAGGTGGCATAGACCGGCGCCATCTCATGCTGGCAGGGCGCAACCTCGTTGTGCTCCGTCTTGGCGTTGATG
>DVMG01000088.1 GCA_018715105.1 Candidatus Ventricola intestinavium | reverse complement strand
CACCGGGGCCGCGGGGAGGAAAAGCAGGTTTCTTCCCCTGCCTCCCTCACCGGCGCAAAGAGGAGGTTTTTTGGACCGCCACGCACCTAATTCTGCCCCGCTCCGCATACGCATGCCTGGAGGGGGGCTTTATCATGCATCGGATTTTGTGGATTGAGAGTGCCGTGGACGGTGTGCTGATGGTCAATGGCTGTTTTTGCGGACCGGTTGACGCCCAGGGGCAGGCGTTTCCGGCGGCGGAGGATGCGGAAATTTACATTCAGCTGTTTCCGTTTCAGCGCGGCATACAGCCGCTCACGGTCGCCCTAGAGCTGAAAAATGGCGGAATTGAGCAACTTCATCCCAAGGAGAGCGCCTATGCGCTGATCTGGCCGGATGGCGTGATTCAGCTGGAGCTGCGGGCCGACGGGGAAGATGCACAGGCGCAGGCGGAGGCGGTGGAGGTTGCGCCCAGCGCGCTGCTTCGCTATCTGACGCTTCGGCTTGCGGGAGACGAGCGGGCGGCTCAGCTGCAGATGCGTCCGCAGGATCGGATTTCTCTGCCGGACTACGATGCGGTGGTGCCGCTTCGGTTTTCTCCGCTGCGTACGCAGGAACGGTTTGACGAACGCGCGGGGCTCGTGCGGCGCCTTGAGGAAAACGTGGCGCGGGTGGACACCGCTCTGGCCATCACTTCACCCGCCGGGCAGGGACACCGGCTGATTGAACGCATCGAAATTGTGGAAACATAAAAAGCATGCCCGCCGGAAACAGCATTTTCCGGCGGGCATGCCTGCCTGCGGCGGTCGGCCGGGCCGTCCATGGGCGTCCCGGATCCACGATTGAAGCACAGGAGAAAAGCATAAAGCGCGAGATAAGAAGGATGGATCGTTCAGTTGCCGCCATGGGAATGGGAAAACGGGGCATGGAGGAAAGGAAAAGAGGGCTAAAGGGGCAGATCCACGATGTAGGAACCGCAGGCATTGATCACCTGCGTATCGCCGCGCTGCCGGACGCGCTTGAAGTCATAGCGGTAGCTTTGATGGACATGACCATGCACAAGCAGCTTGGGATGATATTTGTCGATCACATGAAGGAATGTGGCAAATCCTCGATGGGCTCTGTCCCGGTCATCGCCCAGCTCAAAGGCGGGGGCATGCGTAAGCAGGATGTCGATTCCCCGGCTGCGCCACAGCTTAAAGCGCAGCCGGTTCACACGCCGGCGCATCTGCCATTCGGTATACTGAAAAACCCCGCTGTTGTAGCGCATGGATCCGCCCAACCCGAGGATGCGCACGCCGTTGTGGACGTACACGGTATCCTCAATACACACGCAGCCCTCCGGCGGCGATTCCAGATAGCAGTCATCGTGATTGCCATGCACATAGAGAATAGGGGCTGAGGTAAAACACGTGAGAAAGGAGAGATAAGCCGCCGGCAGATCTCCACAGGAGAGGACGAGCTCTACCCCATCCAGTTTTCGCCTGTCCAGGTGTTCCCAAAGAAGGGGATCGGCCTGATCGGCGATGAGCAGGATTTTCATGAGAAATCACCCTTTGTCCGCTGTGATCGGTATGCCGGCATCGTCTTTTTGCGCGGCATCGGTTGCCGCACGGATTCCCTGGAGGGAAACGAGCCCCTGTGCGACGTCGCTGAGCTCTTCTATGGGAGGAATTCGTCCGATCACGTTATCCGCGAGGTAATCCATGCGAATGATCTCCTGAGGAGTAAGGGCCACGTCCGGCTCCACACGCAACGTCCCCTTCTGATCGGCAATCGGCCCGACAAAGGGCAGAAAGGCGCCGGCACGGATCCGCTCATGCAGCAGGTCGACAAGGCGCTGCGTCCGGATGGGGAGACGCTGAGAACATAAAAGGTCAATGGCGTCGGTCGACATGCCCATGTAATAGGAAAGCGCGCGATCGGCGTTGTGGACGCCTTCATCCGACCAGGCACCTGTGAGGATGCTGCGCACGATGCCCTGATAGAGTTTGGACCAGTTCCAGACGGGCATGGCCAGGTTTTGAATCTGACCATCCAGCGTGTGATACAGGCCGAATGCGCGGGATTCAAGATGCGGAGCGCTGATATCCCGGCTGGAGAGGATATGCACATCCTGTGCGGCCAGCGCCTGTTCCGGAACATGGCCGGGAATGGTGGACCAGTCCAGATAGATCTTGGCACGGGGATTGACCATCTGCGCACCGAGTGCAAACGCGTTGATGGAAGCGGGCGTGCCATAGATGGGATAATCGGCGATGTAGCCGATGCGGTCGTTTTCCGTCATGGCGCCGGCAATGGCGCCAAGCACAAATTTTGCCTCGTAAATACGCAGGTAGTAAGAACGCACATTGTGATAGCTGGCCAGGAGCGAACAGCTGAGGATCTTTGCTTCGGGATGTGCAGCGGACTGACGGATGGCCGCATCGATAAACACGGGAGAGGTGGCAAAGATGACGTGATATCCCTCGTTGACCCACTGCTCAATGACGGCATGGGCCTCTTCAGAGCTGACATTTTCTTTGAACGTGGTTTCCACGCGTGCGCCGAATGTCTCTTCCAGCGCTTTGCGGCCGAGCTCGTGCCAATATGTCCAGCCCGATGTTTGCGGAGAACGGCTGTACAAAAATGCGCAGCGCAACGTTTGAAGCGGCCTGTGCCAGACGGACTGCACCGACCTGAGAATGCTCTGCTGCTTTTCTGCCGGCTGAGAGAGCAGGGCGGCCGGCTTGTTCGCGGCGGCGACGACAAATTCCGACCAGATGCGCTCGATATCCCTTTCAAACTCAGAGGGCGTTTTATCATAACTTTCCGTATATCCGAATACTTCCAGATAAACAAGCAGCGCGTCGCTTACAGACATGGGGGGATGCCCGCCTGCCTGCTTTAAATAGGCCTGGGAAAAACGGTAAAAGCAGGACTGAAAATCAAAAAGGCTCTCTCCAGACCATTTTTCTCCCTGCTTTTTTCCCATGATCGCATACAGGCGGGAGAATCCGCCTTCATGGCTGAAATAGACGAAGTTGATTTTCGTATCCGCATAGAAATGAAGAAATTCCTGATAGATACGGTAACGCTCGGAGTCTTCCGGCTCTGGAAGCACGCGCGTCACATTGGCCTCGATTACCACTGCGTCAAGCCTGCGCATGACGCTGACGCGTTTGTTTCCCTCTATAATATAAAACCGATTATAGTATTCGAGCGCCACAACCGGCTGGCGCAGGCCATCTTCCATAATTCCATCATAAAGCAGGCTCCATTTGGAGGCAAACTCTGAGTCCTGCTCAAGCAGAGGCAGGAAACTGCGGGAAAAAGCGGTGGTGCGCCCTCGGGTCGCCGTGCCGTCGATCTGGTCGATGGCGATTTGAACCAGGCCCAGAGGAACCTGCGTCATCTGATTGAGCTTGGGAACAATTTCGCTGAGCACGGGCAGAAAGGGATCCTCTCCCCGCGCCCGCAAGGCATGCAGCTCACGAAGGCCCTCTCTGCGTGCCTGCGCGTAATCTTCCATGGCCATCTGTCAGCACTCCTCTCCTTCAACCACACATTTTTGTGGCGTTCATCGCTTTCTTTATTATAGCATTATGTGGAGCAATGCGCAAATCATCAGAAAAAGAATCTGGAAAAGCGTCTGTTTTTTTCACATCAGAAAGCCGATAAGGGGTCTCAAGAGACAGGCGCTTTCATCCCCTTTGCCGGATATAAAGGGCG
>DVMG01000087.1 GCA_018715105.1 Candidatus Ventricola intestinavium | reverse complement strand
AGGGGAGGAAAATGTGGTTTAATCGGATTCGCTGTGATAATCTGAAAGTTTTGTAATGCAAAACCGACGCCCAAGGGGAGAGGAGTGTGACCGCCGGGTGAATATCGGTGAAAAGCTGCGAAACCTCCGCCAGCGAAATAACCTGACGCAGAAGGAGCTGGCCGACCGCTGCGAGCTTTCCAAGGGGTTTATCTCGCAATTGGAAAGCAATCAGACATCGCCCTCCCTCTCCACGCTGGAGGATATCCTGACGGCGCTGGGATCCTCGTTTCATGAATTCTTCTCCGATGAACAGGGGGATAACCCTGTCTGCCGCAAGGAGGATGTCTTTATCAAGGAAACCGAGGGCGGCGTGACGATCCACTGGCTGATTCCCAATGCGCAGAAGAAGGATATTGAGCCCATCCTGGTGACGATCAGCCCGGGCGCGCAGACGGAGCCGGATCTGCCGCACATGGGCGAGGAATTCGGCCATGTGCTTTCCGGCGCGGTGACGCTGATGCTGGGAGAGAAGGCCTACCGCGTGCGCAAGGGGGACAGCTTCTCCTATAAGCCGACGACGCGGCACTATTTGGAAAACACGGGGAAGACCCCAGCCACGGTGATCTGGGTCTGCACGCCGCCTAATTTCTGAGAAATTTCCGCCGCTGCCCGCGCGCGGAAAGGAGGATACCATGCCAAACAACACGATTCTTTCGATCCGGGATCTGCGTGTCGTCTTTGAGGACGGCTTTACCGCGCTGGGCGGTGTGAGCATCGACATCGGTCAAAACGAGTTTGTGACGCTGCTGGGCCCATCCGGCTGCGGAAAAACGACCCTGCTGCGATGCATCGGAGGCTTTGAGCGGCCGACAGGTGGGGAGATCCTCTATAAAGGGGAAAACATCATCCCGCTGCCTCCGTATAAGCGCAACATCAACACGGTGTTTCAGCGCTATGCGCTCTTTCCGCACCTGAATGTGGCGCAGAATGTGTCCTTCGGCCCGGATCTGCGCAGGGAGGATAAAAAAAAGACGGCGGATGAAGTGGCGCGGATGCTGGCGCTTGTCGGTTTGGCGGGCTTTGAAAAACGCCGGATTTCCAGCCTCTCCGGAGGCCAGCAGCAGCGGGTGGCCATTGCACGCGCGCTGATCAACAGGCCGGACGTGCTTTTGCTGGATGAACCGCTGGGCGCGCTGGACCTCAAGCTGCGCCGGGAGATGCAGCTGGAACTCAAGCGCATCCAGCGGGAGAGCGGCATCACGTTCATCTTTGTCACGCATGATCAGGAGGAGGCGCTCACCATGAGCGACCGCGTGGCCGTGATGCGTGCCGGGAAAATTCTGCAGCTGGGCACGCCGGAGGATATTTACAACGAGCCTCAGTCCGCGTTTGTGGCGGACTTCATCGGGGACAGCAACATTTTGGCCGGCACCATGGTGCACGACGGGCTGGTGAGGTTCCTGGGCTGCACCTTTCCCTGTGTGGACGCGGGGTTTGGAAACGAGGCGGATGTGGACATTGTGCTCAGGCCGGAGGATGTCAAGCTGCGGCCGGAGGGGGAGGCCGCGGCCGCGCAGATGCCCTGCGGCGAGGTGGAGTCCCTGCTGTTTAAGGGCGTTCACTATGAGATGAAAGTGCGCGTGGGGGACAGCGTGCTGCTGGTGCATTCCACACATGCAAGGCCCGTTGGCACGCGCGTGCGCCTGAACGTTGCCCCGGAGGATATCCAGGTCATGCACAAGAGCGACTGCTCACCGGATGTGCTCAAAAAACATGCGCAGCGCGCGGTTTAGCCCCGGGGATAAAGCCAACCGGGCAGAAACCGGCAGGATGCCGGCTGCAGACCGTTGACAAAACGCTTTTTCCCCCGAAGGGGGAGAAAAGATTCCTGCAATCCGGGGGAAAGCAACGCCTGCCCTGAATGGAAGCGATGCGTATGCCAACAAACGGAAGCCGGTATGCCCGGGGCTGAAGCCGCGCAAATCACAAATATCGCAAAAAAGGGAGGGGGATCCATGGGAAAAAACAAGGCGCTCGTCGTGCCGTTCGCGCTTTGGGCGGTGATCTTTATCGTCGTGCCGCTTTGCCTGATCGTGTGGTATGGCGTGACGGTGGAAGTTCCCGTGGCCTACACGGAGATCACGCTGGAAGATGGGACGCCCGCCTATCAGCTGGAGGATGGCACGGTGACGGCGGAGCGGCCCTGGCAGAAAAAGGCGGTTGTTTCCTTTGACAACTTCAGGCGCATGCTGGAGCCCACCTATTTAAAGCTGCTGGTGCGCTCGCTTCGGATTGCGCTCATCACCACGCTCATCTGCCTGCTGCTGGGCTATCCCGTCGCGCTGATTCTGAGCGGAAGGGATTTTAAGCATCCCGCGCTCTGGCTGATGCTCATCATTCTGCCGATGTGGATGAATTTCCTGCTGCGCACGTATTCGTGGATGTCCATCCTTGAAAACTCGGGCATCCTCAACAGCTGGATTTCCGCGCTGCGCGAGGCCGTGCCCGCGATTGACACATGGCTGACCGACAGGGGCGTGGGCAAGCGGATCATCTTCCTTTACAATGAAAACGCGGTTATTCTCGGCATGGTATACAACTATCTGTCCTTTATGATCATGCCAATCTACACGGTGATTGAAAAGACCGACCGCAGCCTGCTGGAGGCGGCCGCCGACCTGGGGGCCAGCCCGGTGAAGAGCTTTCTGCGCGTGACGCTGCCGTATTCCCTGCCCGGCGTGCTGGAAGGCGTGACAATGGTGTTTGTGCCCGCGGTGACGACGTTTGTCATCAGCCAGCTGATGGGCGGCGGCAAGGTTCCGCTGATCGGCGACATCATCCAGAATCAGTTTGGCAAGTCGAGCGACTGGCACTTTGGCGCCACGCTCTCGCTGCTTGTGATGGTGGTCGTCCTGGCGTTTATGGGCGCGCTGCGGCATATGGACAGGGAAGACGAAGCGCGCAAGGAGGTGCGGATCCTCTGATGAAAAAGCTGCGCAAACTCTATGTCGGCCTCATCATGGCGTTTCTCTATGCGCCGATCGTGCTGCTGATCCTCTACTCGTTCAACGACAGCAAATCCCGCGCCAATTGGGGCGGCTTCACGCTGCGCTGGTATCGCGAGCTGTTTTCCGATTCGGCGATTCTTTCCGCCCTGGGGACGACGCTTTCCATTGGGCTGCTGGCGGCAGCGCTTTCCACGGTGCTGGGCACGGTGGGAGCAATTGCGCTGTTTCAGATGAAGCGCAGGCCGCGCCAGCTGCTCCTGAGCGCCGTCAATCTGCCGATGCTCAACTCAGAGGTGGTCACGGGCGTATCGCTGATGCTGCTCTTTGCGATGGCCAATGTGCAGCTTGGCTATGTGACGCTGCTGCTGGCGCACGTTGCATTCTGCGTGCCCTATGTGGTGCTCAGCGTGCTGCCCAGGCTGCGCCAGATTGATCCGCACATGGCCGAGGCCGCGCAGGATCTGGGCGCCACGCCGGCCCAGGGGTTTTTCAAGGTCATTCTGCCGGATATTCTGCCCGGCGTGTTTTCGGGCTTTGTGATGGCGCTGACCATGTCCATCGATGATTTTGTGGTCAGTTTCTTTACCACAGGTTCCGGCGTGAGCAACCTGTCCATCACCATCTACACCATGGCCAAGCGCGGCATATCGCCCAAAATCAACGCGCTTTCCACCCTCATTTTTGCCTGCGTGTTTATCCTGCTCATCGGCATCAACCTCCGGGATTTCAAAAAGGATGGACGCGGCAGCGGGAAGATTGAAAAGGTGAAGATCCCGTATTGACGGCCGGAGATTCCCTTTGTAAAATCATAAAGAAAAGGAGAACGTGACATGAAAAAAACCATCTGGCTGGCCCTGACCCTTGCGCTTTTGAGCCTTCCCCTGGCGGGCCTGGCGGAGAGCATCTCCGTCTACAACTGGGGAGATTACATCGAGCCCCAGGTCCTGGAGATTTTTGAGCAGGAGACGGGCATCGAAGTCATTTACGAGACATTTGAAACCAACGAGGATATGTACGCGAAGATCGCCATGGGCGGCTCCAGCTACGATGTCATCATCCCCAGCGACTACATGGTCGAGCGCATGATTCAGGAGGGGCTCCTCCAGAAGATCAACTGGGACAACATCCCCAACATCGCCAATATTGATCCGCGCTTCCTCCATGAAAGCTATGATCCGGATGCCGCCTATTCCGTGCCCTATACATGGGGTACCATGGGCATCCTTTACAACACGCAGATGGTGGACGAGGCGCCGACCAGCTGGCAGACGCTCATGGATGAGACCTATACCATGGATATGCTGATGCTCAACTCCCCGCGTGATACGCTGGGCATCGCGCTGATCATGTGCGGACATGACATCAACTCCACCGATCCCGCGGACTTGGAGGATGCCAAAAATCTGCTCATCGAGCAGAAGCCCATGGTGCTGGCCTATGTTGTGGACGAGGTCAAGGATAAGATGATCGCCGGGGAGGCCTCCGTCGCGCTTGTGTGGAGCGGCGACGCGACCTTCTGCATGAGTGAAAGCGACGAGCTTGACTATGTGGTGCCGCAGGAAGGCAGCAACATCTTCTACGATTCGATCTGCATCCCGGCCAATGCGCGCAACGTGTCGGGCGCGGAGAAGTTCATCGACTTCCTCTGCCGCGCGGATATTGCCGCGATGAATTACGAATATGTCGGATACGCGATCCCCAACACGGCGGCCATCGAGCTGCTGGGAGAAGAGGAATACAACGCTTCGCCGGTCAACAACCCGCCGCAGGAAGTGCTTGACAAGTGTCAGGTGTTCCAATATCTGGGGGAAGATACGCGGCTTTATGATCAGGTGTGGACGGAGGTCATCTCCGAATTCTGATACGCTGCGGCAGGGCGGAAGGCAGAACCCGCCCTGCCGCTTTCCCATCCGGCTGCTGTTCTGCGCCCTGCCGGGGGAACCGGCGAGAGGGGAGAAAAGCGCATCCCGGCAAAGGAGAAGACCATGCCCGAAACCATGAAGCTTGAAAAGGGCCGCCCGCGGGACTGTTCGGGGCGGCTTGCCAAAGAAGTGCGCGCCTATGATCTGCTGGACAGGCTGGGCATCGCGTATGAGCGCGTGGACCACGAGCCGCTGGCAACCATCGAGGCCTGCACGCAGGTGGACGCCCTGCTGGGCACCCATATCTGCAAAAACCTGTTTTTGTGCAACGCACAGCACACCCGGTTTTATCTGCTGCTGATGCCTGGCGATAAAAAATTCCGCACCGCCGTGCTGAGCAGGCAGATCGGGTCGGCAAGGCTTTCGTTTGCCGACGAGGCGCACATGCTTGAATTTCTGGATCTCACGCCCGGAAGCGTCAGCGTGCTGGGGATGATGAACGACGTCGGCCATCACGTGCAGCTGCTGATTGACCGGGATGTGCTGTGGGAGAGGTGGTTTGCCTGCCACCCATGCATCAACACAAGCAGCCTGCGCTTTGCAACGGAGGAGCTGACCGGAAAAATTCTTCCGGCTTTGAGGGTGACGTTTGTGACGGTGGAACTCTAGTGTCCTCAAAATCAGCACGAAAAAGGGCTGGAATGAAAAAAATTTGAAAAAACAGGTTGACAAATTTCTTCCTCTGCGCTATACTATCTTACGTTCCAAACGAAAGCACCCATAGCTCAGCTGGATAGAGCGTTTGACTACGAATCAAAAGGCCACAGGTTCGAATCCTGTTGGGTGCACCATTGACTGTTGACGTGCTTAGCGCCGTTGGCGGTCGTTTTTTTATGCCCGAATGGCCTGCGGTTTTCCCAGCATGCGGGAAAACCTTCCTGTGAATAATACGTTAAGATAATTAAACACTTCTTGATGGATGCAGGGACGTCCTTTATAATCATATACAGATGCTTTGGGCCATGCGCCTAGAAACGGGGAACGGCGGCGCCTGTTCCGTCTCCAGGAGGGGCGGCACGTCTGCTGCGATTCCCACACAGAAGGAAACGGAGGAAAACTCATGCTGCCTGCGATTGTGGTGTTTGCAATCACGTATGTTCTCCTGCTGGTATTCAGTAAATACCGGCCGTACATCGCGCTTGTCTCCGCGCTGGTCTTCATAGCCACCGGGATGCTGCCGCTTGACCAGATTGCCGGAGCGATCGACCTGAACGTCCTGCTGATGATCGCCGGGACCATGGGCCTTGTAGCCCTGTTTATTGACAGCAAGATGCCCGCTCTGCTGGCTGATCTGGTCATGGAGCATGTGCCCAACGTGCAGGCGGCGGCTGTGGCCCTGGCGCTGTTTGCGGGGATCATTTCGGCCTTTGTGGATAACGTGGCTACCGTGCTGATGGTGGCGCCCGTTGCGCTGGAGATCTGCCGCAAGCTTGACACCAACCCGGTGCCGATCATCATCGCCATTGCCGTGTCCTCCAATCTGCAGGGGGCGGCAACGCTGGTGGGGGATACGACCGCCATCATGCTGGGGTCCGCGTTGGATATGAGCTTCCTTGACTTCTTTGTCTACAAGGGCCGGCCGGGCATGTTCTTTGCCGTCGAGCTGGGAGCGGTCATTTCTGCGATCATCCTGGCGTTTCTTTTCAGAAAGGAGAAGGGCCGCATCGTCCGTTCCGCTCAGCGCACGCAGGTCACCAACTACGTGCCGAGCATCTTGCTGGTGGGCATGATCGCCCTGCTGATCTGCGCTTCCTTTATCCCCAACAAGCCGAGCATCACCAACGGCGTGATCTGCTGTGTGCTGCTCGCAGTTGGCCTGGTGCATAACTTCCTTCTGAACAGGACTGCGGCCTCGGTGATCGAGCCGCTCAAGGCCATCGACTTTGAAACCATTGGCCTGCTGCTGGGGCTGTTCTTGATGATTGGCGGCATCTCTGCGCAGGGTGTCATCGATGCGGCGGCGGGCCTGCTGGCGCGCGCGGGGGGCGGCAATCTGTTTGTGCTCTATACGGTGATCGTGTGGGCCTCGGTGCTGATCTCGGCGTTTGTGGATAACATCCCCTATGTCGCCACGATGATTCCTGTGATTTCCGGTCTGGCCGCCGCGCTGAATGTCGATCCCACCCCGTTCTTCTTCGGCCTGCTTTCCGGCGCGACGCTTGGCGGCAACTGCACGCCGATCGGCGCATCGGCCAACATCACCGGCATCGGCATCCTGCGCAAGGCGGGCTATACCGTGAAAAACAGTGACTTTTTCCGCATCGGCATTCCCTTCACCCTTTCGGCGGTCATTCCCGCTTATATCTTTATCTGGCTGGTCTTTGGCGTATAAAGCGATTCAAAACAGAGGAGGGCTGCCCCCTTTTTGAGGAAAGGCAGCCCTCTTTGCATGCGGGAACGCCGGCCGGAGGCCTGACTGCGCCGGATACGGACCGAACGCATGGAAACCGAAAGAAACGGGCATGGGCGGGCGGATTCATCCGCCTTTGCGTGAACACAGGATCATGCCGAACAGCCCGCCTGCGGCCAGCCCCATGCCCAGATCGGCCAGATAGGCGGTCAGCTGAGGGCTCTGGCCCATCAGCAGGCTGTAGCAGAGGATGCCCAGCGCCATATAGAGCACGCCGACACAGGCGCCGCGCAGGGCGCTGCCGCTGTCCGCCGCGCCCATGGCCGATGTGACGCCCGCCAGAATCGAAACGAATTTCACCACCTGATTGATGGCCGTGATGGCACGGTCGCTCGCGTTCCACCAGTTGAGGATCAGGGCAAAGAGGGCCACGCCGATCACCGTGATGCTTGCGGAGATGAGCACGCCCTTGAGCACGGCGCCGAGCGGGCTTTTGCCCCTTTTCCGCCCTCCGCGGCGCATGGAACGCCGGAATGAGTCGATTCCCCGCTCTCTGCGCGGCGTGAATACCGGCTGACCTGTTGCCTGCTTATCCATATCATCCATCCCTTCCAAAGCGCGCTTGATGCATAAAAAAACCGCCTGCCATGGTCAACCCTATGACAGAGCGGAGATGGATATGCACTTTGCTGTGAGATCAGATGAGCTGCTCGGAATCGTTGGTCACGGACAGCTGCTCAACATTGCGGATGGCCCAGCGGGCAAACATGAGCTGCGTCTTCGCCTCGCCGACCTCCACGGTCAGCACCTCATCCTTGATTTTGATAATGGTGCCATAGATGCCGCCAATGGTGCAGATGCGGTCGCCGACTTTCAGGTTTTTAAGCATTTCCTTGGCTTCCTTGTCTTTCTTGCGCTGCGGGCGGATCAGCACAAACCAGAAGACGACAAAGATCAGGATCAGCGGCACAAACTGCACGGCATAGTAAATCAATGTCGCACTGGCGGACATTTCTTCTGCCGCAACGGCGCCCGCCTCTGTGCCGGCAGTTGCCGTGGCATCCGCCAGCAGGTTCATCAGGGAGAAATTCATGGGACAGACACATCCTTTCCACGTTCTGCTGAAAGTAACTTCGTTATTATACAGGATTTAGACGAAAACTGCAACAGCTGCGGCCAAATTCCTGCGCTGACCGGGGGAAAACGGGAACATGGCTCAGAAATTGCGGCTCATGTCATAGCGGCTGAAGAAATCCCGACGGAACTGTTCAAACCGGTCCTCTTCAATCGCGGCGCGGATACGCTCCATCAGGCGCAGCAGATAGCGCAGATTGTGGATGGTGGCCAGGCGGCCGCCGGTGATTTCACCCGCCTTGATGAGATGGCGGATGTATGCGCGGGAGAAGTTGCGGCAGGCATAGCAGTCGCAGCCTTCCTCAAGAGGGCCGAAATCGTGAGCGTACTGCGCGTTGCGGATGACCAGCCGGCCGCTGTCTGTAAAACATGTGCCGTTGCGCGCCACACGCGTGGCCAGCACACAATCAAACATGTCCACCCCGCGATACACGCCTTCAACCAGGCAATCCGGGCTGCCCACGCCCATCAGGTAACGGGGCTTGTTTTGAGGCATGAAAGGCATCAGCGCGTCGAGCATGTCATACATCAGCGGTTTGGGCTCGCCCACGGACAGGCCGCCGATTCCATACCCCGGAAAATCCATATCGGCCAGCGTTTTGGCGCTCTCTATGCGCAGATCCTCATAAAACGCACCCTGCACGATGCCAAAGACCGCCTGATCTTCCCGGGTATGGTGATCTTTGCAGCGCTGCGCCCAGCGATGGGTGCGCTGCATGGCCTCCTGCGCGGTGCGGTGATCGCAGGGATAGGGGGAGCACACGTCAAACGCCATGGCGATATCGCTGTCCAGGGCCTGCTGGATATCCATGCTGGTTTCAGGCCCGATGAACATCCGGCTGCCATCCAGATGGCTGCGGAAATGAACCCCCTCCTCCTTGATTTTGCGCAGGCTGGCGAGGGAAAAGACCTGAAATCCGCCCGAATCGGTGAGAATGGGCTTCTCCCAGCTCATAAACCGGTGCAGGCCGCCGGCTTCCCGGATGAGCGATTCGCCCGGACGCAGATGCAGATGATAAGTGTTGGAGAGAATGATCTGAGCGCCGATTTCATCAAGCTCGCGCGGCGTCATGGCCTTGACGGTGGCCTGTGTCCCCACAGGCATGAAGATCGGGGTTTGAATGTCGCCGTGCGGCGTATGCAGCACGCCGCGGCGGGCATGGGTTTTTGCGTCTTTTTTGACGAGGTCAAATGTCACAGGTGTGGGCATGGGAATTCCTTTCCGCGCTCAGCGCTGAACACGCGCAGGCGCAAGACCGATTTGCGCCCGTCAGGCGCTGGGAAACAAATCCCATTATACCACAGACCGGCGCCGGGGGAAAAGGGGGAATGACGCAAAAGAAACGCGGAAAGGTGACGCAAAAGAAACGCGGAAAGGAGAGCCCTAAAGGGGAGCCCTCAAGGAGGAAATGAAAGGAAAGCCGTAAGGAAAGCGGAAGCGGGCGGCCGGCTCAAATTCAAAAGGAGAATCCATCCAGCCATGCCCGCCCGGCCTGAATGGATTCCTGCACGCGTTCGGGCGCGGGGCCGCCGGGCACGCAGCGCTGGGTGACACAGGCATGCATGGAGCAGGCCTCAAACACATCCTGCTCAAAAAGAGGGGAAAATGCTTTTAATTCAGGAAGAGTCAGATCCAGGATCGCCTTGTTTTCCCGAATGCAGTGCAGGACAAGATGGCCGATGACGGCATGCGCATCGCGGAAAGGCATCCCCTTTTTGACGAGATAATCCGCTGCATCGGTGGCATTTGTAAAGCCGCCGGCCGCGCCGCGCGCCATGTTGTCCTCCCGGAATGTGCAGGAGGCAAGCATGGCCTGAAACACGACAAGGGATTTGACGAGCGTATCCCGTGCATCAAAGAGGGCTTCCTTATCTTCCTGCATGTCCTTGTTGTAGGCGAGGGGAAGCCCCTTGAGCGTGGTCAAAAGGCCGGTCAGATCGCCGTATACGCGGCCCGTCTTGCCCCGGATCAGTTCAGCCACATCGGGGTTTTTCTTCTGCGGCATGATGGAGGAGCCCGTGGCGTAGGCGTCGTCCATCTCCACAAAGCGGAATTCATGGCTGTTCCAGAGGATCAGCTCTTCACAAAAACGCGACAGGTGCATCATGCAAACCGAAGCGGCGTAAAGATAATCGCACACAAAGTCGCGATCCGATACGCCGTCCAGGCTGTTGGCGGTGATGGAGGAAAAGCCCAGCAGCTGCGATACACGCTCGCGGTTTAACGGATAGGTCGTTCCCGCCAGGGCGCCGGAACCCAGGGGCATCACATCCGCATGCGTGAAGACTTCCTTCATGCGCTGCATGTCCCGGGTAAACATCTGAAAATACGCCATCATGTGGTGGCCGAGCGTGACCGGCTGCGCGCGTTGCAGATGCGTATACCCCGGCATGATGGTCTGCGTGTGCGCTGAAGCGATGGACAGGAGCGTCTCGCATAGTTCGCGCATCAGGGATGCGGCCTCCCTGGCCGCCTCCTTGACGTACATGCGGCAGTCGAGGGCGACCTGATCATTGCGGCTGCGGCCGGTATGCAGGCGTTTGCCCGCTTCACCGATGCGCTGGATGAGCAGCTTTTCCACGTTCATGTGGATATCCTCTGCGTCCAGCTCAAATTGGACGCGCCCCGCGGCGATGTCCGCCTCGATCGCCCGAAGCCCTTCTACGATGGCGTCGGCATCCTCCTTCGAAAGGATGCCCTGCTCCCCAAGCATGGTCGCATGGGCGATGGAACCGGCGATATCCTGACGGTACAGCCGTTTGTCAAACGTGATGGAGGAGTGGAAATCATCGACCAGCCCGTCGGTTTTCTTTTCAAAGCGTCCGCCCCAGAGCTTCATGGCGGCGTCTCTCCTTTCGATTGCAGCTTTACAGGCTGCAGCTTGATAAGCTTGATAAGTTGGAACTTTCTGCCTCCATGGTGCGCTGCCCGCGGGCGGAGCGCACCATGGAGAAAAAAGGCGCCGCAATGCCCGACGGACTTGCGGCGCCGAATGATTATTCCCGAACCCCGGCCTTTTCCTTCATCATGGCCTGAACCTTGATGGGAAGGCCATAGAGCTGGATGAAGCCGGCGGAATCCTTGTGGCTGTACAGCTCGCCGGAATCGCCGAATGTGGCGATATCCTCCATATACAGGCTGTAGGGCGACGTCACGCCTGCGCCGATGCAATTGCCCTTATAGAGCTTGAGCTGGGCTGTGCCGGTGACAAAGCGCTGCGTCACATCCACAAATGCGGACAAGCCCTCCCGAAGAGGCGTATACCACAGGCCGTTATACACCAGCTCGGCAAACTTGACGGCAACCTGATCCTTATAGTGGGCGGTGTCGCGGTCCACGGTGATTTCTTCCAGATTCCGGTGAGCGGCATAGAGCAGCGTGCCGCCGGGAGTTTCATACACACCGCGGGACTTCATGCCCACCAGGCGGTTTTCCACCATGTCTGCAATGCCCACGCCGTTGCGCGCGGCGATCGTGTTGCAGGTTTCAAGCAGCGAGACCGCGTCCATCTTTTCGCCGTTGACGGAGACAGGCACGCCCTTTTCAAAGCCGATGTCCACATATTCGGGCTTATCCGGCGCATCCTCCGGATTCACGCAGATCAGCGGCAGGTCACGCGGCGGTTCATGCGCCGGGTCTTCCAAATCGCAGCCCTCGTGGGAGAGGTGCCAGATGTTGCGGTCCATGGAATACGGGCGATCCTTCTTGACGGGAACCGGGATGCCGCGGGCTTCCGCGTAATCGATCTCCTCTTCGCGGGTTTTGATCTCCCATTCGCGCCACGGAGCGATGATTGGCATGTTCGGCGCAAAGGCCTTGATCGCCAGCTCAAAGCGCACCTGATCGTTGCCCTTGCCCGTGCAGCCGTGGCAGATGGCGTCGCAGTGCTCCGCCTGGGCGATCTCCACCAGGCGCTTGGCGATCAGCGGGCGGGCAAACGAGGTGCCCAGCAGGTATTTTCCCTCGTACACGGCGCCTGCCTTGAGCGTGGGCCAGATGAAATCCTCCACAAATTCCCTGCGCAGATCTTCGATATAGAGCTTTTCCGCGCCGGTTTTCTTTGCCTTTTCGTGCAGCGGCGCGAGCTCCTCGCCCTGCCCGACATCGGCGGCGCAGCAGATCACGGAGCACCCGTAATTCTCTTTGAGCCATGGGATGATGATGGATGTATCAAGTCCGCCTGAATAGGCCAGCAGGACGCGGCGATAGTTCTTTTCAGC
>DVMG01000086.1 GCA_018715105.1 Candidatus Ventricola intestinavium | reverse complement strand
GGGATGCTTCTGCATCCGGAAGAGCGCATGATCCTCCGATTGTGATTTTCATATCGTTTTTTTCCGGATTCGGAATACATCCAAAAAATTTTTTTCAAAAATTTTCAAAAAAAGTGAAATCCTTTGCCGTTTTGTGCGTCTATACAATAGAGGAACAACATCATCGGACGGCGCGGCCCTTCAGGCCCGCTTGACTCACATATGGAAAGGAGGGCGGCTCATGCGCAAATTCGGGTGGATGCTTGTATCCATGCTGATTCTGGTCAGCGCCCCGGCTCTTGGCCTGTGCAGAACGCGGGCGCTGCTCGTCGCCTGCAAGGAATTTGTCTCGCAGCCGGATCTGGGAAGCGCGATCTCCGGCAATTTGCATATGATCGGTTCCGCGTTGGTCGGAGCGGGGCTGCGCGGTACAGACCTGTCCGTTGAGGACGGCACCATCGGATCCGTCGGCGCACTCGAAGCCTCCATGGAAGATGCCTTTTCTGCGGCCAGCGAAGAAGATCTGTCCATCCTCTACCTGTGCACGCACGGCATTCTCTCCTCTTCGGATGACGAGCAGGTTTATCTTCTTCTTGGAGACGGTACGATGGAAAGCCCCCTGAGTGCCGCTGAGCTCTACGAGCTGATACGCGGCATCCAGGGAGAAAAACTGCTGATTCTGGATGCCTGCTATTCCGGTGCGCTCATTGGGCGCGGCATGCCTGAGCAGACTCTTTTGCCCGGTACGCGTGCCGGAGAGGCCCTTCCTTCCGTGTTTCTTGCGGATCCCAGCATCCATGTGCTCACATCGGCCAGCGGCTATGAATCCAGCTGGTATTATGACAGCGAGAGCCTGTCAAGCGGAGCGGTTTCCTATTTTGCCTCCGCACTGTCAAGCGGCATCGGCCTTTATGGCACCCTGGAAGCGGATGCCGATGGGGATGGCGGCGTTTCGTTAATGGAGCTGCAACGCTATCTCAGCGTGGCGGTTCCATCCTCTTCCAGCCAGCTGCTCTCTGCGCGCGCGGACAGCTTGTTCCTTCCCGTGGCCACAGGCCCCATGCTCTCCCGTCCGCTCTCGGGCTTTTCCTACGGTCCTTCGCTTCTGATGGCGGATGAGCCCACGCTTGACTTTTCCTTCACCGTCACGCAGGATACGGCCATCCAGTACCGGCTGATTGATTTTGAAGACGGACGCTGGAACTGGGAAGACGCCACGGTATTCCTGGATGAAGGGGATGACGGTTCCGGCATGCTCGATGCCGGCCGTAAGACGCGGTCGCTGACCCTGTCCAATCTTTCCGCCGATGACAGCGGCTATCTCATGCTTCAAATCTTTTCCGTCTGTGAAGACGAGGTCATCCTCTGCTCCGAGCGGCTGATCGCCGTGCAGCCCGTTCTCTCTGAGGCTCCGTTTGGCCTCTCCTCGCCCTCTACTTTGAATCTTGCCGACATGCATGAGCTCCCCATTGACGTGCGTCTTGGCGTTCCTGCTGAAATCACGGTATCGGTATTTGACGAAGAGGGTTCGCTGGTTCGCCGCCTTGCATCCAGCCAGCTCACGCGCCCCACGCCGGGCGGAATCACCCGTCTTTACTGGGATGGCCGGGACGCGCAGGGCGTCCAGGTGGCGGAAGGCCAATATACCCTTGCTGCGGAAACCCTCGTTGGCTCTGTCCGGCATAAGGCCACCACGGGCGTGACCGTAACCAGCCGTTAAACGCCGCAGAATGTCCGCCTGAACGGAAGCACCCGGCAAAAGGCCATTCCCATCCGCTCAAACGCGCGGTCAAGCCCATTTCGGGCCGCATTTCTCCCTGCCTGCGCGCAAAAAAGCAGGCGGTTCAGCGAGAGAGCGCCAACATCATCCGGCATCGGAACCCGCAAGAGGGCCGTGTGCTCCGGAAGCATCTCCTCACAGAGCCAATAACGCGACTGCGTGGCCAATTCAAGCGCATCCATTTGACGGCGCACAGAGGGCTGCGGCGCCACGATGAGCACACGCTGTGCCCCCAGCTTTTCCAGCTGCCGGCAGGCAAAGACTACATCTTCATGCTGGAGCAGCGCGCAGCCCATCCAGTCAAGCGGCGCAAGAAAGGGCGGCAGCCCCATGGCTGCGCGCGCCGCAAAGCTGACGGACGCCTGAAGGGTGACAATCGCGCCGCTTTCCTGGGAATAAGCGCGTGTGGAAAAGATCACGGGGTGGCCGTTTCTCGCCATCCGGCAGATAAACACCCCCGGTTTTTCACACATGGCCAGGGCGCGTTCCCCCGCCTGCATGCTGAGCAGCCGCTGAAGATGCAGGCCGCGTGAAAGCGCTTGTTTTCCCCCGTTTATGATTGAACGCGTCCGAATATCCGGGCTGAGCAGGCCCATTCCCCTCTGTGCCGCCTGCACCAGCGCCGTGTGAAGCCTTGCCGCGTCATATCCCGCCATCACAAGCGCTGCGGGCCATGCGCCGGCATGCATCCCGCAGACGGCGCACGGCGCGGCCTGCCGGCTTTCCAGCTCTTCCATCACTCCGACGCAGGCCGCCGCGTGTGCGCCTGTTCCCAGCATCAGCACCCCAAACCGCATAAGACCGCCCCTTTCTATGGGTATAATGTATGATCCAGCACGCCTTTTCATCGCTTTTCCATCTTTTTTGATGCGTCTTTTCCCGTAGAAAATTATTCT
>DVMG01000085.1 GCA_018715105.1 Candidatus Ventricola intestinavium | reverse complement strand
GGCCGTCGTGATAAACATCACGCCCGACAGGTCAAACGGCGCCTCGATGTAATGGTCGCGGAAGGTGTCGTTCTGCGCGCTGTCAAGCACCTCGAGCATCGCGCTTGCCGGATCGCCGCGCACATCGGAAGCCATCTTGTCGATTTCGTCAAACAAAAACACGGGATTCATCGTGCCCGCCTGCTTGATCGAGGAGATAATCCGGCCCGGAATGGCGCCAATGTATGTGCGCCGGTGGCCGCGGATCTCCGCTTCGTCGCGGACGCCGCCCAACGAAATCTGCACAAACCTGCGCCCCAGCGCGCGCGCAATGCTGCGGGCGATGGACGTCTTGCCTACGCCCGGCGGGCCGGCAAAGCAGAGGATCGGCCCTTTCATGTTGTTCTTGATCCGGCAGACCGCCAGATACTCGATCACGCGCTCCTTCACTTCATCCAGTCCATAGTGATCCTCCGCAAGGATGCGGCGGGCGCGCTTGAGATCCAGGTTATCCGGCGTGCTCTTTCCCCACGGCAGATCCAGAAGCCACTCGATGTATGTGCGGCTCACCCCGATTTCGGGGCTGCCCGGGGCCATGCGGCTGAGCCTGTCCAGCTCACGGCGGGCTCTGTCCTTCGCCTCCTCATTCATCGGCGTTTTTTCAAGGCGCTCGCGCAGGTCCTCGACATCGGTCGCGTCTTTGTCGCCGAGTTCGGTCTGAATGGCTTTGATCTGTTCGCGCAGAAAATAATCCTTCTGGTTCTGCTCAATCTGCTTGCGCACCCGGGCCTGGACCTTTTTTTCCACCCCCGCCAGCTCGGTCTCCCGCACGAGGATGGCGCAGACCGCCTCCAGGCGCTGCAGATCATCAAACTCCTCCAGAACCTGCTGGCGGTCTTCCACCTTTGTGAGCACGTTTGCGGCGATCACATCGGCCAGCTGCCCCGGATCCTCAATCTCCATCACGGACTGCATCGTCTCGGAAGCGACGCGGCCGCTCATCTTGCAGTATTCCTCAAAATAGGTGTGCGCCGTGCGCAGCAGGGCATCGGTTTCAATGGAGACGGGGGTGCCTTGCGGAATCAGCTCATCCAGAGCGCCTTGGAAATAGGGCTCTTCCTGCGTCACCGCGCGCAGAATCGCGCGGCTCTTGCCCTCTACCAGCAGGCGAATGTTATCCCCCGGCAGCTTCAGCACCTGTTTAACACAGGCGATGGTGCCCACATGATAGATGTCCTCCACGGTCGGATCATCCACGTCCATATCCCGCTGCGCGACCAGAAAGATCCTCTGATCGCTCAGCATGGCCTGCTCCAGCGCCGCAATGGATTTTTTGCGGCCTACATCAAAGTGCAGCACCATGTGCGGGAAGACCATGAGCCCCCGCAGCGGCAGCATCGGCAGGCTGACTGGCTCGGTACGTTTTTTTTTCGGCTTCGCCAATGCTTATTTCCTCCTTTATCCGGCCCGCTTTTCGTAAATATCCGGGCCGAAGCGCATTTATTATACATGAAGCGAGTTTTTTTTGCAACAGATGAACGCTGACCAAGTGATGCCAGCCAGAAACTGTTTGCCCTGCGCGATTCCCTGCTGCACCATACAAGGCGCTTTCTTCGTGAGATGCTTCTGCGTTCGCCTTTTGACCGATGAGTCAACGCGTGCCCCGTCTTACCTGGCCGGCAAAACAGGGCACGCGTTATCCACATTGTTTAAGGACACTTGGCTTCTTCGATGGATCTTAAAACGCAGCCCATCAGGCCCGCTCCTTTGATGGGAAACGTTTTGGCTTCCTTTGCCCCGGCACAGAGCGAACCGGGCAATCGGAGCATATCGCTCATCAAACCATTTTGGCGAGCACCGGCGCCATATCCCGGATGACACGCTGGGTGGTATTGATGCAAAGATCATAGTTCAGCCTGTCGCTCCAGGCTTTTCCGGTAAAGAATTCATAGTATTTGGCGCGCCTTTTGTCGATCGCCGTGATCTGCTGGCGAAGCTCCTTATCCGTAAGCTTTTCTCCTTCCGGCGCTTTTTCCCGGCACCTTCGGATCTTGCTTTCCATATCCGCATAGACGAAGATACGCAGCGGCGCCATATCCCGAAGCACATGATCCGCGCACCGTCCCACGATGACACAATCGGATTTTTCCGCCATTTCGCGGATGATGCTGCTCTGCTCCTGATAGACGGACATGCGCTGGTCCCATACGGGATTCGGCGCCGGGTAGAAACTGCGTCCCACATGAATGGGAAAAGAAAGCAGCGGCTGATGCTCCTCGATTTCCCGAATGTACCGTTCGGACAGCTCGGTTCTTCTGGCAATTTCCGTCACAATTTCCTGATCGTAATAGGCAATCTGCAGCTCTTGGGAAAGTCTTCGTCCCAATTCACGGCCGCCGCTGCCAAATTCACGGCCAATTGTAATGATTTTATTCATCGTGCGCATCCTCCTTCATTCAGGCAACTGCCGGGTATACTTCCGCATCGAATGGATGACATAGACGGCGACGAGCGCCTCGGTAATCGGCATGGCAAACCAAATGGAATCTGCTCCAGCCACGGCAGGAAGCAGAAAGATCAGGATGCCGCTGACCACAATTCCGCGGGACACCGAGACGATGAACGCGGTTTTCGGTTTCATCAGCGCCTGGAAATAATACGTGGAAAAGATATTCAGCGGCAGCAGCAGATACGACAGGGCATAGCGGCGGATGATCTCTGGAGCAATCTGCAGAACCTCGGGCGTGGGTGTCATAAAGACACGAATGAGCGTGTTGGGCACCGCTAAGTTTAAGGCTGTCCAGAACAGGCTAAAAAAA
>DVMG01000084.1 GCA_018715105.1 Candidatus Ventricola intestinavium | reverse complement strand
CTGCTTGTCTTCAACATCGGAGTGGGCTTGCTTCTCTCGGCCCTGTATGTGTTCTTTCGCGACGTGCAATACCTGTATGATGTGTTCACCACGCTTTTGATGTACATGTCCGCCATTTTTTATACGGTGGACAGCTATCCGCCCGCGATCCAGCGTCTTTTCCTGTGTAACCCGCTGTATTGTTATATCAAGTATGTGCGCGTGATCGTGCTGGATGGAAATCTGCCTTCTCTTCCGTTTCATCTTCTGATTTTGTTTTATGCGTTGGCCGCCCTTGCCGTCGGCGGGCTGATCTACAAAAAGAAGAACCACGCGTTCCTCTACTATGTGTGAACAGGGGGGATGATATGGCTATCATCCAGGCAAAGAACGTATCCATCCGCTATATCACAGGGGATTTTAAGGATATCGGAGTCAAGGAGTACCTGATGCGCAGGCTCACGGGCCGCTATCAGATCAAAGAATTCTGGGCGGACAAGGACATCACTTTTTCGCTGGAACGCGGGGATATGTTGGGCATTGTCGGCTCCAACGGCGCGGGAAAATCCACGCTTCTCAAGGCGATATCGGGCATCATGGTGCCAACAAAGGGGCATATCGAAGTTCATGGCTCCATCGCGGCCCTGCTGGAGCTGTCCTCGGGGTTTGATGCCGATTTAACCGTCCGTGAGAATACGTATCTTCGCGGCGCTCTGCTCGGATATACCCGTAAATTTATGAATGAAAAATATGAAGAGATCATTCAGTTTGCAGAACTGCATGATTTTCAGGACAGGCCGTTCAAACAGCTGTCCAGCGGCATGAAATCCCGGCTGGCGTTTTCCATCGCATGTCTGGTGAATCCGGATATCCTTATCCTGGATGAGGTGCTCTCCGTGGGCGATGGCGCCTTCAAAATAAAGAGCGGTGAAAAGATGAAGGAGATTCTCGACAGCGGCGTAACGGGCATCCTTGTTTCCCATTCGCTGGGCCAGGTTCGCGATCTGTGCAACAAAGTCCTCTGGCTCGACCATGGCAGGCAGATGGCCTTTGGCAGCACCGCCGATGTTTGCGACCGGTATGAAGCCTTTCTCCTGAGGCGGTGAGCGCATATGGCAACCCCTTCCATTGTCATCTATGTGGCCTCTCATAAGCCCTACCGGTTTGCGGAAGATCCTTTGTATGTGCCGCTCCAGGTCGGCGCCGCTCTGAATCCTCCTTTCTGCGCGCTTCGGGATAACGAGGGCGACAACATCTCCGCACAAAACCCGGCCTATTGCGAATTGACAGGGCTCTACTGGATGTGGAAACACGCCCGCGCCTCCTATACAGGGCTTGTGCATTATAGGCGCTACTTTTCCTCCAACAAAAACAGAGCGGGCGATCCATGGTCCCGCATTCTGGATGAAGCCTCCATCCGGACCGCGCTGAGCCAGGCCGACATCCTCCTTCCAAAGCCAAGACGCTATGTGATTGAGACCAATTACTCGCATTACGCGCATGCCCATCATGAAAGCGATCTGCTTGCCGTCCGCCATATTCTGCAGGCGCTGTATCCGCAGGATGTGCCTGCCTTTGACCAGGTGATGCGCCGCAGAGGCGGGCACCGGTTTAATATGTTCATCATGCGCCGCGAGCAGATGAACGCTTACTGTGCCTGGCTGTTTTCCATTTTATTTGAACTGGAGCCCCTTCTTGATACCACCTCCTATGATCCCTATAACCAACGGGTGTTTGGCTTTATCGGCGAGCGCCTGCTTGATGTATGGCTTGCCAGCAAACGCCTGCCCTATCTGGAGTTGCCCATCGTGGACATCGAGCCGGTTCATTGGCCGCAGAAAACCGTTGATTTCTGCATGCGCAAGCTCCTTGGCACGTTCACCGGAAAAGGTGGCCTGCGAACCCACTGAGCCATGAGGATGACCCCGTGTGTCCTCTTCCATTCAGCATTCACGCAGCACGCTCATTCCGCCGAGCACACGGCCGTCTGCCGTCGCCGGTTCCCCGGAGGAATAAAAGGGTGAGAAGAAACCCTCTCAGGATTTTCTTCTCACCCTTTGTCTATGAGGTTTTATGGATTCTTCCAGAAGGACCGGGCCTTTTTACTCCACGATCGAGCAGTATTCAAAATTCGGATGCCCGTTGCTGTTTCGCGTAAATCCTTCCACACGGTCCGAGACCAGCGCCGTTGCCACATAGTTGAAAATCGGGATCACGGGGCATTCCTGAGCCAGCAGGGCCTCGGCATGCTTGTAGAGCGTCTCCCTTTCCAGGCCGGAGATGCCGGTGCGCATCTGCGCGGTCATCTCCAGATACTCCGGGCAATCCCAGCGCGTCTTGGCATTTCCTTCCGCATTCTCCAGCACAAAGAACGCGGCGCTGGGCTCGGCGTAGTCAAGTGTATAGCCCATGTATGCGATCTCAAAATCGCCGGAGTCACGCGTTCCGGTGTCATCCGCCCAATACACGCCGCTCTCCACCGCGGTGACTGCGCAGTCGATGCCCAGGTATTGCTTCCACATCTGGGCCATGGCTTCACAAAGCTTCTGCAGCTCGGTATCCGGCACATATTTGATGGAGAATGCCGGGAAGCCCTCGCCATTCGGGTAACCGGCCTCCGCCAGCAGAGCCTTGGCCTCCTCAATGTCCTCGGTGAATACGTCGCCCACCGCATCGCGCCAGTCAAGCTCCGGATCAAGCAGATCCTTAATCCCATAGGGCACCCATCCATACAGCGGCCTGCGGGTCGGATCCTCAATAATCGCGTTGATAAGAATCTCGCGGTTGAGCGCCAGCGTCAGAGCGCGGCGCACACGCGCATCGTTAAAGGGCTCCTTTTCACAGTTGAACTCAAAATAGCGATAGCCGATGCGGTCGGAGGCCACCAGATTATCGGTTCCCTGATAGGCATTCATCGCGTCCGCGTTGACCAGCGTCACAATGTCGATTTCTCCGTTGTCAAAGGCCATCTTCGCCGTCTCGGCCGCGTTGATAAACACATACTGCACGGTGTCGATCTTGACCTCATCGGCATTATAGTAGTAAGGATTCTTGACGAGCGTATAGCTTTCGTCCTTTTTCATTTCGGTGATCATAAAAGGACCGTTGCACACATACGTCTCGGGCGAAGCGGACCAGTCATTGCCATTTTCCTCAACGGTCGCCTGCTGCACCGGCATGAAGGCGGTCGAGGCCGTCAGCGTGAGAAAATAGCTGGCCGGCGCCGCCAGTTCAACCTCAAGCGTCGTGTCGTCAAGCGCGCGGATCGGCAGATCCTCCACCGCCACGGTCTGATCGACAAAGCACTCGTAACCGTTCTTAATCACGCCATAGAGCGTGTAAGCCGTGTCGCTGGCCACTTCCGGATCGAGGACGCGCTTCCAGCTGTATTCAAAATCGTGCGCGGTCAGCGGCGTGCCGTCGGACCATTTGAGGCCCTCGCGCAGCTTGAACGTGTAGGTGCACCCGTCTTCCGAAACCGAGTAGCTCTCCGCCATGGCCGGGACAAGGCTGCCGTCTTCCGCGTATTTATACAGGCCGCGGAACAGGCTCTGAAGCGCGTAGGAGCCGGTGGAATAGTCGTTGAGCGTCGGATCCATGCTCTGCGGCTCCTGATCCATCTGGAATGTGATTTTTGCCTCTGCCATTGCAAAAGCGCTCACACTCACAAGGAGAATCGCCGTCAGGGCCAGAGTGAGCCATTTCTTCATCATGCATGCCCTCCATTGATCAGATTCCATTCACGGCAAAAGCGGAGCTTACCACTTTTGGGTTGAATATGGTATCAGAATAACAAAAGCTTCCGTTTTTGTCAAGCATGAAATTCCCGGGGACGCATTTTTGAATTTTTACAAACAAATTCATTCAAATCGCCTCCAATCCGGCAAAAGGAGGTTGAAATTCCAGCTAAAGGGAGATATAATGGAAACAATATTCAAGCCGCGCGCAGACGGGTTCCCTCTTCGCAGGGGGAGCGGGCAGAGCCCTGATTCGGTTAAAAAAAGAAAAGCGCTTTTGAGCGGGATGGATTTTATGCCGGCAAACCGTGTACAGGGAATGGGGCAACACGGCATGGGGCGCGTGTTTTTTATGCGGTGATCGCAGCTGTTCAGACGAAAAAGAAGGGGGAATCCCTCGTGGGCAAGTATATCCTCAAGCGTGTCCTTTCGGGCCTTATCACCATGGTCGTGCTGATCACGGTCTGCTTTTTTATGATGCATGCCATACCCGGCAGCCCGTTTTCAAAGGGAGAGCAGGGGGTTCCGGAAGCCGTGATGGAACGGCTGAATGAGAAGTACGGCCTGGATCAGCCCACGTATATCCAATATATACGCTACATGGAAAACATCCTGCGCGGCGACTTCGGTATTTCCTATAAAAATACCACTGTGCAGGTCAACGACCTGATCGCCCGCGGTTTTCCCATTTCGGCCAAAATCGGCCTTTTGTCCATCGTCTTTTCCCTGGTGGTGGGCGTGGCCCTGGGCATCGTCTCCGCCGTCAAACGCGGCAGCCTGTTTGACGGCATCTCCATGGTTCTGGCCACCATTGGCGTGTGCGTGCCCTTGTTTGTCATCTCGGTGCTGCTGATGTATCTGTTTGTCGGCGTGCTGGGCTGGCTTCCGACGTATGGCCTGTCCACCTGGCGGCATTATATTCTGCCGGTTGTGTGCCTTTCCTTTTCTCCCATCGCCTATATCGCGCGCATGACGCGCTCTTCGATGCTGGAAATCATGCAGCAGGATTACATCCGAACGGCGCGCGCCAAGGGCGTGAGCGAGTTCATGGTCATCTGCAAGCATGGGCTTCGCAATGCCATTTTGCCGGTTGTCACGTATCTGGGCACGCTGATTGCCAACCTGCTTACCGGCTCCTTTATCGTGGAGCGGCTGTTCGCCATTCCCGGTCTTGGCAAATACTTCGTCGATTCCATCACGTCCCGCGACTACAACATCATCATGGGCGTCACGATTTTCCTGGGTCTGTTCGTCGTCATCTGCAATCTGATTGTCGATATCGCTTACGGCATCATTGATCCACGTGTTAAAATGGATGAATGACTCTGCCCACCTTCAGGCTCATCCCGTTTTCACTGTCTTGGGAGGAATTGCACATGGATAACCGCTATCAGCCGCTTGACACGTCCACCCTGAACGCCGATCAGATCTCGCGTCCGTCCGTCTCTTTCTGGAAGGATGCGTGGCGGCGCTTTCGCCGCGATAAGCTGGCCGTCTTCGGGTTGATCGTAATCGCGATTGTCGCCCTGTTTGCAATCTTTGGGCCGATGTTCTGCCCCTATGATTATGAAACGGCGGATTTCTTCCACGTCTCCGAATGGCCGTCGGCCGAGCACTGGTTCGGCACGGATGCCCTTGGCCGCGACCTGTATGTGCGCGTGCTCTACGGCGCGCGCATCAGCCTGACCATCGGGGTGGTGGCGGCCCTGGTCAACATGGTCATTGGGGTGCTTTACGGCGGCATTGCCGGCTATGTCGGCGGCATGGTGGACAACATCATGATGCGCATTGTGGATATCCTCATTGCGCTGCCATCGCTGCTTTACATCATCCTGCTGATGATGCTCATGGGCTCCAACGTGCGCTCCATCCTCATTGCGCTGTGCATCTCCTCGTGGGTGGGCACGGCGCGCATCACGCGCTCGCAGGTGGTCAGCCTCAAGCATCAGGAATACGCGCTCGCCGCCAAGCTGGCCGGCGCGAGCGATTTTGAGATCCTCATCCGGCATCTGCTTCCCAACGCCATGGGGCCCATCATCGTCTCGGTGATGTTCCTCGTGCCCAGCGCGATTTTTTCCGAGGCGTTTCTCTCCTTCCTGGGCATTGGCATTGCCTCGCCGATGGCTTCCTGGGGCACACTGGCCAATGCCGCCATCGAAAAGCTCAACAGCGCTCCCTATCAGATGTTCTTCCCCATCGCCGCCATCAGCCTGACGATGTTCTCTCTGAATTTCATCGGCGATGGCCTGCGCGATGCGCTTGATCCCAAGATGAACAAATGACCCCTTCTTTTTCCCGGCAGGCATGTCCGCCGGGAAAAAAATCAAGCCACGGACGGGAGGATCCTCCATGCGACTTCTTGATATCGACAATCTGCGGACGACGTTTGATATTCACGTCGGCCATGTGCAGGCGGTGCGCGGCGTCAATTTTCATGTGGATGAGCGGGAAACCGTCGGCATCGTCGGGGAATCCGGCTGCGGCAAGAGCGTTTCTATGCTCTCGGTGCTGCATCTGCTGCCCGATTATGCGCGCATCACCGCCGACAAGATGGTTTTTGACGGCACAGATTTGACCCGGCTCACCCCCCGGATGTTCCGCAAGATCTCGGGGGATCAGATCGGCATGATCTTTCAGGATCCCATGACCTCCCTCAATCCGCTCTTTACCGTGGGCCATCAGCTTACCGAGCCGCTGCGCATCCACAAGAAGATGAGCAAGGAACAGGCGCATGCGACGGTGCTTGAAAAGCTGCGCCTGGTTGAGATTCCCGATCCCGAAAGCCGCATGAAGCAGTATCCCCATGAGCTTTCCGGCGGCATGCGCCAGCGCGTGATGATCGCCATGGCCATCATGTGCAACCCCCGCCTGATCATCGCCGATGAGCCGACAACCGCTCTGGACGTCACCATCCAGGCGCAGATTCTCGATCTGCTTTCCGGCCTGCAAAAGAAGCTGGGAACCGCCGTCATCCTCATCACGCATGATCTGGGGGTGATTGCGGGCATGTGCAGCCGCGTCATGGTCATGTATGGCGGTGTGGTGGTGGAGGAGGGCACGGTGCGCGAGATCTTCTATCAGCCGCGTCATCCATACACATGGGGTCTTCTGCGGTCAATTCCGCAGAAAAACGGGGAGAGGAAGAAGCTGGTGCCCATTCCCGGATCGCCGCCCGATCTGATTGCCCCGCCGCCGGGCTGCCCGTTTGTCGCGCGATGCCCGTATGCCATGAACATCTGCAACAGCGCCATGCCGGATATGCACACGCTGTCTGACACCCACTGCGCGCGCTGTTACCTGCTTGACGAAGGCGCGCCCCGCGTCACCTGGGAGGGAAGCCGCGAATGAATCCTACACCGATCGTTGAAACGCGCCATCTCAAGATGTATTTCCCCGTCGGGCGCACGCTGAGCGGGAAGCCGCGCCGCCTGCTCAAGGCGGTGGACGATGTGAGCTTTTCCATCCGTCCCGGCGAGACATTCGGCCTTGTCGGCGAATCCGGCTGCGGCAAAACAACGGTGGGCCGCAGCATCGTCCGGCTCTATGAGCCTACGGACGGGCAGGTGCTCTTTGACGGGCAGGACATCACCCACATGAATGAAAAGCAGCAGGCCCCTTTCCGCCGCCGCATGCAGATGATCTTTCAGGATCCGTATGCCTCCCTGAATCCCCGGATGACGGTTTCCTCTATCATCGCCGAGCCGCTTCGCAAAAGCGGTATGTCCGATGCGCAGCAGCAGGCGCGTGTGCGCGAGCTGATTGACCTGGTCGGGCTCAAGCCCGACCACATGCAGCGCTATCCGCATGAGTTTTCCGGCGGACAGCGCCAGCGGGTGGGCATTGCGCGCGCGCTGGCATCCGGCCCGGAATTCATCGTCTGCGACGAGCCGATTTCCGCGCTGGATGTATCGATTCAGGCGCAGGTCATCAACACGCTGGAATCGCTTCAGGAAAAGTTCTCTCTTTCCTATCTCTTCGTATCGCACGATCTGTCCATGGTTCGCCATATCTCGCATCACGTCGGTGTGATGTATCTGGGATGCATGGTTGAAAGCGCGCCGGTCGATGAGCTCTATCGCCATACGCTTCACCCCTATACGCAGGCGCTTATGAGCGCCGTGCCGATTCCCGATCCCGATCTGGCGGCCGCGAGCACGCGCATCCATCTGTCCGGCGATGTGCCCACGCCCATTGATCCGCCAAACGGCTGCCGTTTCCGCGCCCGCTGCCCCTATGCCACCGAGCGGTGTGCGCAGGAGCGTCCCGCGTTGCGCGAGGCGGCGCCCGGTCACTTTGTGGCCTGTCATGCTGTCAGCGGCTGAGCGAATGCCCGATGTCCTGATGCCGGCTGCATCCCCGACGCAATGCTGTCAATCTTGCGGCGTTGCGCCTGGGACCCAGGCTAAAAAGGATTTATAACCATAACAACAAACCGGCTGTGCCGGTCAGAGCGTTGCTTTTCCAAGGATTGTGGGAGTGTCTTTTCCCCCCAAAAAGGGGGGAAAAAGCACTTTACCAGCGTTCTGACCGGTGGTGCCGGTTTATTTTTTGGATAAGAACGGCCGCCTTTCCCTGTTTGGGCAAAGGCGGCCGCAAAACGCTGTCTTTTATTTTTTTACGCCGATTGCATTCACCTGCGCCGGCAGGGACAGTGTCATCACACCGTTTGTATAGATGGTGATCGTCTCGCCGACTTCAGGCGTCTGCGCGCCTTCCGGCAGGGTGGCCAGCACCTGGCTGCTTACATCCGCGCGGTCGATCAGCACCCGGCCATCCTCCTGCACCTGCGCCACCGCGCCTGTGATTTCATACACGCCGACCTTCATCGCCGTGGCGATGGGCGGGAGCGAACGGGTCATCACCCCGTTGTAGAGCACCACCGCATACTGCCCGGCAACAAGTGTTTCGCGCCCGGCGCCTTCAAACTCGGTGTCCTCCGTGAAATTGATGTGCACCTCCCCCAGCTGTTCGTCGCGAAGAAGGATGAAATCTCCGCCCACCTCCAGGATTTCTCCGGTGAGCGTCTGAATCTCCTGCGTTTCTTCTTCGGGATTCTCCGTTCCGTCTGTTGCCTCCGGCTGCGCACTCTCATCCACCGCGCTCTGAGGCGCATCCGTTGACCCGGCGGGGGGCTGAGCCGTGCCATTTGTGGCAGGCTGGCCTGCGTTCCCGGCGTTTTCCGCGCTCTGCGCATATACGGCATACGCGCCCACAAGCGCCAGTACAATCAATGCGGCTATCCAAATTTTCTTCATGGTTTCCTGTCCTCCTGCATGTATTGTGTCTCAGGCTTCGCTGCCCGATACCATACAGACGGACAAACGCCCCAAAAGGTTCCCGAAAATCCCCTGATTCGGAAAAAATACGGAAAATTTTTTCAGCTCCTTGGTGTGCCGAAGATGCCGACTGTCTGCGTGCTCAGCTCAAAACCCGTGCCGCCGGAGGCAGAGGCCAGGGTATTGATGAAATCGCCCAGGCCGTCGGCATGATACAGCCCGCTGATTCTCTGCCAGGCCACCAGCTCCAGCAGGCCGTCCCGGTTGACATCCGCCGGATACAGCAGGCTGATGGGATCGACAAAGCCCTCCACATCATGCAGAAGCCGGCCATCCTCATCGTAAATCTCGCGCAGATACGCTTCATCCCTGCCGGATATGTCGATCAGGTACACCATCCCGTTGGCCGGGCTCTCTGCCCGCACCACATACTGATCCTGATATGTCACCATGTAGGGAAACGCCGCGGCAAAGGATTCACTGTCAAAAATCATGCGGTATGTTCCGTCCTGCCAGCTGTATACGGTGTAATACCCCACGCCGCCGCTTCCGCCTGAATCCACAGAGATCAGCACATCCTCCTTTGCGCGGCTGATCATGTGGCCAAGGATGATCTGCGGATCGTATCCCGCGTCCTGAGGAAGAGGCAGGCGTGTCCGGCGATGCGTTGCTCCATCCTCAATTTCCAACGTGATCTGCTGCCAGGCGATGGAGCCGGCAGGCCGCACGCCGAAGAGCGTCACCGTCTCCAGCCTGCCGTCCCCCGTCAGGTCACCGCGTGCGGCCGCGATGCGTTGTAGCAAGCTCATCCCCCCTTTGGTCTTCTCGGCGATACCTATGCCGCAGGCGCAGGGCACATGTCTTAAGGGGGCGGAAATCCGCCCCCTCCGCTTGCCAGGAGATGCTCCTTTTTGATAATGTCTTCGTTTTCGGAAGAGAAGGGGATCAAGCCGTCTGGCTAAAAATCCAACATTCCAAAGAGAAGCGACGCATCTGTAGCCGGGATTTCCCGAAGGAGGAGACCGGAAAGCCCTTAGGCAGCGGGAAAAGCAGCGCCTGGCTTCATTCCCTTTCAAAAAGGGCCTCTTCAATGCGTGCAATTCTGTGCAGACGCTTCGTCCTCTCTGCGCAGAATGAGGAGCAGCCCCACCCACCGGCTGTGTTATGCAAGGAGGGCCCGGCCTCTCAGGCGGACATAATCCGCATACCATATGCCGTCCCTGCACAGCTCCTGCCTCAGGCTGTCCACAGCCCGCCGGGTCAGCTCCTCTTTCTCTCCCTGCGTCATGCGCTCAAAAGGCGTTTTGATAAACATGTAAATCCAGTCTTCAAGCCCGTTTTCCCCGTTAAGCCGGGTCATCCGGTCAAACAGATGCATGTCCGTCACCTTGAATCC
>DVMG01000002.1 GCA_018715105.1 Candidatus Ventricola intestinavium | reverse complement strand
TAGAACAGGTCCGGCAACATGTCAAGCATTTTTTTGCAGGAACACACGGGCGATGCGAAGGAAAAAAAGACGCAGCCCATGGTTTCATGAACTGCATCCATTCTTTTAAAAAGGGGAGGAATGAGGGCCTTTGCCTGTCTTCTGTGTGATGAAAGAAACACAGCAAAACCAACCGCTTTCTCGTAAAGAGGCCTGTTTTCGGAGGAAACCGGTATGGCATAGGCCCGCGCGGAGTAGACTTCAAGGGCTCAGGAATCTGCCTTGTCCAGGGCGTCGACCTCCGCCATCCAAAGCGTTTCCTGCGCGTCGGAAGGCATGCGCCAATCGCCTCGCGGGGAAAGCGAGACGGAACCGACCTTGGGTCCATCCGGCATGGCCGACCGCTTGAACTGCTGGGTAAAGAATCGGTGCACAAATGTGCGCAGAGCCCGCAGGATTTCCTCGCGGCTGTATGAAGCGCCGAACGCCTGCTGCGCCAGGAGGAAGAGCTTGCGGGGCGATGCTCCGCTGTCCATCATGTGGTAGAGGAAGAAATCATGCAGCGCATAGGCGCCAAGCGTGTCCTCCGTGCGCTGGGTCAGCTCCCCCGAACCGGAGGGAATCAGCTCCGGAGAGATGGGCGTATCGAGAATATCCTCCACAATGGGCACGATGCTGCCGCCTAACTTTCCGCCTGCATAGCGCACCAGGTGGCGAATCAGCGTCTTGGGCACCGATCCGCTCATGTTGTACATGCTCATCTGGTCGCCGTTGTAGGTGCACCAGCCGAGAGCCAGCTCGCTCAGGTCGCCCGTGCCCAAGGCCAGGGCACCGGATTTATTGGCATAATCCATGACGATCTGCGTGCGCTCACGGGCCTGAGCGTTTTCATAGCAGATGTCATGCACGGAGGGATCCTGGCCGATGTCTTCAAAATGCTGGGCAACAGCCTTGCCGATGGGGATGGTCAGGGCTGTGCAGCCGATCAGCTCCATCAGGCGCAGGGCGTTTTTGAGCGTGCGGTTTCCCGTGCCAAGGCCGGGCATGGTGATGGCGAGGATGCCGCTCCTGTCATATCCCGCGCGGTCAAACGCATAGGCAGAGGCAAGCAGCGTGAGCGTGGAATCCAGGCCTCCGGATACGCCGATCACCACCCGCTGCGTTCCCACGCGCTCCATGCGGGTGAGCAGGGCCGTGGTCTGGATCATCAGAATTTCTTCCGTACGCAGATCCCGCTCCGTACCCGCGGGGACAAACGGAAGGCTAGAGAGCGGACGCAAAAGGGCGCTTCCTTCGGCTGTGCAACAGGAAGAAGAGGGGGCCAGCGAAAAGGGAATGTCTCGAAGAGGTTCCCCACCATCCTCGAAAAAGCTGCGGTTTTGGCGCCGCTTAAAGCGCAGGCGGTCTCCGTCCACATCGGCAAGCGCATAGGTGGATTCCCGGGCAAAGCGCTCGTTTTCCCCCAGGACGCGTCCGTTTTCATAGATGCCCGCGTATCCGGAGAACACCATATCCGTTGTGGATTCCCCGTAGCCGGCCCCCGCGTAGAGATAGCCGCACAGGCATCGCGCGCTCTGCTGGGCGATCAGTTCGCAGCGGTAGCGATGCTTGGTGACCAGCTCGTTTCCCGCGGATGGATTGGCGATCAGCAGCGCGCCCTTCATACACAGCCGGCCGGAGGGGGGAGAAGGAACCCACAGATCCTCGCAGATTTCGACCCCCAGGGAAAAAGAGCCGCATGTAAAGCAAAGATTCTGGCCCACGGGCACATCCTGTTCAAAGAGCATGATGTGCGGGGGAGCGCTGTGTCCCGGCTCAAACCAGCGCCGCTCATAAAACTCATTGTGATTGGGCAGATGCTCTTTGGGCACAATGCCCAGCAGCCGGCCGCCGGCCGCGACGGCCGCGCAGTTATAAAGCCGGCCGCCCATCTCAAGAGGCAGACCCACGACAAAAGCTGTGCGTACCGGCAGAGAGAGCAGGGTTTTCAGGGCATTCAGGCAGCCGTGGAGCAGCACATCCTGCATGAGCAGATCCGCGCAGGTGTAACCGCACAGGCAAAGCTCTGGAAAAACGCACAGATCTGCGCCGTTTGCATCGGCGGTGCGCAGCAGCTCGGCAATCTCCTGTGCATTTTTTTCAGGGTTGGCCAGGTGCACGCGCGGGGAAGCAACCATCGTGCGGATCATGCCGGGGAGGACGGACATGGCGATTCTCCTTTCCATATGATCAATACGGCGCGAAGCCGTGTGAACTGTTCATACTTTACCACAAATCGGCGCAAAATACAAACCGTAAACGCCGGCCCGATCCAAAAGGGAACGGCATCTACCCGCCGAAACGGGAGGGCAGGAAAGGGGAAGAGAAGATGAGGGCGAGATGGACGGATCTGGCGGTGGAGGCGCGTGGAAACGCCGGACAGGGCGAACAGCTGCAAAACGGCATCGAACGCACGGTGGTCTCCATTGACAGTGAAGCATATGCCAAAAAGCTGGGCAGGCCGATGGGCCTGTATATCACGCTCAGCTGTCCCCAAACGCTGAGCATTGAGCTGAATACGCGCCGCGCGCTGAGCGCTGAGCTGGCAAAAGCGCTGAAAGACATGCTGCCGGCAGATGCGCGCACGGTGCTTGTTACGGGGCTTGGCAACCGCAGCGTGACGCCGGACGCGCTGGGGCCCCGCACCGTGGAACGCGTTCTGGTGACACGGCATATGGATGGCTGCCTGCCCGCGGATCTGAGCGGCCGCATGGCGCGCGTGTGCGCCGCAGCGCCGGGAGTGCTGGGCGTGACGGGAATCGAGACGGCGGAAGTGCTTCGCGGCATGGTGGAATATGTGCGGCCGGACGCCGTGATCGCGGTGGATGCCCTGGCCGCGCGCAGCTCCCAGCGCATCTGCTCCACCATCCAGGTGGCGGATACGGGCATCACGCCCGGTTCCGGCGTGGGCAACCATCAGAAGGCGCTCTGTGAAAAGACGCTGGGCGTCCCCGTGATTGCGGTGGGCGTGCCCATGGTGGTGTATGCCTCGACCATCGCGAGGGACGCGCTTTCCGCACTGGGAGGGGAAGACGCGGAGGGCCGGGAAATCGAGGAACAGCGGTTTGCGGCATGCGTGGAAGAGGTGGTTTCCCAGCGGCTGGGGGATCTGATTGTCACCCCGCGCGAGGTGGACGCACTGGTTGAACGCATGGCAGGCATTCTGGCAGAGGGCATCAACATGGCGCTGCATCCCGGTCTGAGCAGCGCTGAAATTGCCCAGCTGATGGCACAGTAGCAGGAGGCCGAAGGGCCTGAAAACCGGTGATGGGCTCAAGAGAAGGGAATTGAAAAAGATGGGAGGAATGTGACCATGAAGTGCATGATCCGTTTTTTGCTGGCGTGTGGGATCACCCTGGCTTTGCTGCTTGTCCCTTTGGAAGGGCTGGCCGCGGAAGAAACGGCTCCGTCCCCTGCTCTGGCACAAGAGGTTCAGGATGAAGGGCCGATGGAAGAGGGAACCCCTTTTGAAATCACCAGCCCGAGCGCAATCTTGATGGAGGCCTCGACAGGACGCGTCATTTTTGAAAAGGATGCGGATGACAGGCGTCCGGTCGCCAGCGTGACGAAGGTGATGACCATTCTTTTGACGCTGGAGGCGCTTGATGAAGGGCGGATTCAGGAAGGCGATTCGGTTCTCGTGTCCGAGCACGCGGCCGGAATGGGCGGCAGCCAGGCCTTTCTGGATGCGAACAAGAGCTATACGGTGCGGGAATTGCTCAAAAGCGTGATCGTCGCCAGCGCGAATGATTCCGCTGTGGCGCTGGCCGAACATCTGGATGGATCGGAAGGGGCTTTCGTCAGCCGGATGAATCAGCGCGCGGAGCAGCTGGGCCTTGAAAACACGCACTATGTCAACTGCACCGGCCTGCCGGCGCAGGGCCATTACACCACGGCGCGGGATGTGGCCAGGCTGAGCGCGCAGCTTGACAAGCATCCGCTGTATTATGAATTCTCCACGATCTGGATGGACGAGATCAAGCACAGCAGCGGCCGCGTTACACAGCTGACCAACACGAACCGGCTGGTCCGCTTTTATACGGGATGCGACGGCTATAAGACGGGCTCCACCAATGAGGCGCGCTACTGCATGTCCGCCACGGCCCAAAAGGACGGTATGCGCCTGATTGCCGTGGTGCTTGGCTCCCAGGCAAGCCAGACGCGCTTTGACGAGGCGCGCGCCATGCTGGAATACGGCTTTTCCGGCTATCAGCTCTTCTGCCCGGTCAAAGAGGGGGTGGATTTGCAGATGAGCGTGCCCGTGCATATGGGCGGGCGCGACAGCGTGAAGGCATCCAGCGGCGGGACATGCGAGCTTTTGCTCAAACGCAATGATCAGGCGAATCTCTCTCTGGAGGTAGCGCTGCTTGACAGCGTGACGGCCCCCGTCTATAAAGGCGATGTGATCGGAGAAATCCGCGTCATGCGCGGGGAGGAGGTTATCACAACGCTTCCCGCTGTGGCCGGTGAAACAGTGGAACTGCCGGGGATGCTGGACGCGCTTTTGCGCATTCGAGATCATTTCATGCTCGGCGGCGCTTGACAAGTGCGTCAAAACGCAGTAAGATTGTACTAACAAAAGAGAACAGGAGGACGACGCATCGATGGCAAATACAATCATTGTGGTGGTGCTCGTGGCGGTGTTGGTGATCGGGGTGAAGAGCTATGCCAGGAAACTGGCGCACGGATGCTGCGGATCGGGGGACGATGCGCCCAAAAAGGTGCGCGTGGCGGATAAAAATCCGGCACACTATCCTTACTGCGTGCGCGTGTCCATCGAGGGCATGACGTGCAGCCGGTGCAGGCAGCGGGTGGAAGACGCGCTTAATCGCATCGAAGGCGTATTTGCGCAGGTCAGTCTCCGGGAGTCGAGCGCAACCGTGCGCATGAAACGGCCGGTGTCCGCCGATGAAATGCGCCGCGTGATCGCGCAGGCAGGCTATCAGGCGGTCAAGATCGAAAACGCGTCGCCGTAAAAGCGGCCGATCCTCCGTAAAAAGATCAGGAGCTGTCTCAACGGGCGGACGAATGCCCTTTTGAGACAGCTCCCGTGATGTTTCCGGATATTCTCGATGGAAATCTTACAGCAGTCCCCGCAGGAGAATGGCCGCGATCAGAGGCGGAAGCAGGAACTGGGGGAATCGTTTTTTCCGGCGGTCTGCTTTGTGGAGGGCTTTCTTCCGGGAGATAAAGCGGGGAAAAAGGAAAAAAGGAGAAAACTGGAAGAAGATGAAAAACCGGACCAAATTTCTCTTGACAAAGCCGGCGAGGTTTGATACAATATAAGTCGTTCAAACGAAGTGATTGGGGAATTGTGTAACGGCAGCACCTACGACTCTGACTCGTATTGTCTAGGTTCGAATCCTAGTTCCCCAGCCATCCGCCTCCATGGTCAAGCGGTCAAGACGCTGCCCTCTCAAGGCAGAATCATGGGTTCGATTCCCATTGGAGGTGCCAGAATCACCGGTTCATGCCGGTGCTTTTTTTATGCCCAGCCACTGC
>DVMG01000083.1 GCA_018715105.1 Candidatus Ventricola intestinavium | reverse complement strand
CTTTTATGTCTGCTTACGCTGATGCTCGTGTGGACATGCTTCGTCGCATACGCAGAGGAGAACACGCAGGTCAGCCATTACCTGCTCCTTGGGGAGGATGGCTATGCGGAGGAAGTGGTGGAAGACGCCCGCACGGATACCATTGTGCTGGTTTCGCTGGACACCCGGTATAACCGTGTGATCATGACCTCCATTTTGAGGGACTGCCAGATCAATAACCCCCGCGGCAACCCCACAAAGGCCAATCTGCTCTATAAAAACCATGGTTTTGAAGGGATAATTGCCTGCCTGGAAAGGGATCTGGATGTGCAGATCGAGGGCGCTGTGCTGGTCAATTTTGAAAATGTAAAGCCGGTTATCGACGCGCTGGGCGGTGTGGACATTGAAATCGACGAAAATGAATACATTGCCATCCGCAAGATCCTGCTGGACGATGATCCCAACATGCCCGACGGACCGGGCCTGGTGCACATGACCGGGCGCATTGCCCTGGCCTATATGCGGGACAGGAGCTCCGGCTCCGGCGATTTCAGCCGCACAGAGCGGCAGCGCAAAGTGGTCAGCCAGCTCTTTGACAAATGCCGTGAGCTGTCGCTCATGGAACTGGTGGGCCTTTACAACGAGGTTTCCTCCGGAATGAAAATGAACCTGTCGGCGATGGATATCCTGGACGTGCTCTCAAAGGGATATCAGCTGATGACATCCGGCGCGGATTTTGTGGAGTTCCACATCCCGCAGGACGGCACATGGTCCTATGGAACGCTGGGATCCTCGTCGGTGCTCGACGTGCGGTGGGAAAAAAACCGGGATCGTTTTCATGAGCTGCTCAACACACCGCCGCAGAGCCAGCCATAATGCCGGCCTGTGCGCAGATCAGAACGTATCCACATAGAAACTTGAAAAGGATGAAAGACCCATGCATGCATTCCTTGGAGAAATGAACGGGCGCATTTTTGCAAAAGCCGGGGCTTTGCTCCGGGTGCCGGCGGTTTGCCTCCTGCTGGCGCTTCCTGCCGTGAGCTGCGGCGAGCAGCTGGATCTTTCCCAGTTTGAAAACGGGGAACCGCCTGTTGCAGCCGAATGGGAAGAAGCAACGTTTGACACGAGAAAATGGTATGAACGTGAGGACGGAAGCGACTGGCGGCTGCAGGAAGACGGCTCTGTGATCGTGACGGTCTCGGCTACGGGGGATGTGACCATCGGCGGGGACACGCGCAAGAGCGGGAAGAATGTGTTTGACAAACAGCTGGAAAAAGAACCCTCCGGCCTTGATTTTCCGTTTGAAAACGTGCGGGAGATCTTTGAAGAGGACGACATGACGATCGTCAACTTTGAAGGCACGCTGACCAACACCAAAAGCGCGACGCAGAACACGTATTCCTTTGCCGCGCCGCCGGAATATGTGCAGGTGCTCACCTCCGGAAGCGTGGAGGCGGTTGCCCTTGAAAACAACCACGTGATGGATCACGGAGAGGCCGGCTATGAGGACACCTGCCAGGCGCTGGCCGGCGCGGGCATCGCATACAGCGGCCACCTGGGACCGTCGATCTTTACCACGGATACGGGCGTGCAGATCGGCATGCTCGCTTACCAGACATTCAACGGCAATTATGCCAATATTTATGACTCCATTGAGGGAGACATTCAGGCGCTGCGCGATTCGGGCTGTGAGCTGGTGATTGTCTCCTATCATTGGGGAGATGAGAAGGATTACGTGCCCAATGAACGCCAGGTGCCGCTGGGCCGCGCCACCATCGACGCGGGCGCCGACCTGGTGCTCGGCCATCACAGCCACCGGATGAATCCCATTGAGGTATACAAGGGAAAGTACATCTGCTATTCACTGGGGAATTTTTCGTTTGCGGGCAATACGCGGCCGGATGACATGGACACCTATATTTTCCAGCAGCGCTTCCGCATCGGCGCGGACGGCACGGTGGAGGACGCGGGCATGCGCATCATCCCCTGCTCGATTTCCTCCCAGGAGAATGTCAATGATTTTAAGCCGACCCCCAAGGATGCGGAGGGCTCCGCGGCGCTCCTTGAGCGGCTTTATGAGCTGAACGCCCAGTTTGAAAAGGCGTTCTCTTCAACGGGCGTGAAGGCCGTGGATTCCTATCTGACGCAGTGGATGACGGATTATTGAGCCGGGCGGATGCAGGAGCATCCGCTTTTTTGTGAAAGCAGGGAGGAAAACGCGTATGAATCAGGCAGAGCGGCTGTGTGAGGCGGCCATGCGCGCCGCTGCAGACGGCGGGCGCGTGACCATCATCGGGCATGATACGCCGGATGTGGATTCCGTGGCCAGCAGCGTGCTGATGCACGCGCTGCTCACCCACTGGAGCATCCCCTCACGGATCGTGCTGCCCACATGCGCCGATGCACAGGTGGAACGCGTGATGCCGGCTCTGGGTGTCCACACGGATGCGATGAACGGCATGCTGACGGAGGAAGACACGCTTGTGCTGGTGGATCATCATCAAGCGCGGCATCCGGGCCGTGTGGTGGCATGTGTGGATCATCATCCCACGGACTATCCGCCCGATTATCCCTATGTGCAGATCGAGCCGTGCGGGGCCTGTGCGCTGCTCGTGCTGCGCCTGATGAAGCAGGCGGGCATGCGGATCACGGAGGATCAGCTGCGCCTGGCGGTCACGGCGGCTTATTTGGACAGCGTGGCGCTTCGCAGCGAAAAAATCGCGGCGAAGGAAGCCGCCTGGGCCCGGAAACAGGCCCGGGCGCTTGGCATGGAAGAGGCATGGCTGATCCGCGAAGGGCTTGGCCTGCGGGATATGAGCCTGCCGCCGGAAGAACTCGCCATGACCGGCAGAAAGGAATACGACTTCGGCGGCAGGCGCGTGGTATCCACCTATGTGCAGACAGACGCCATGACGCAGAGCCTCTTAAACGCCATCCTGAAGGAGTTGCACGCCCAGCTGCGCCTCAGCGGGGCGGATCTTTGGGTGTTTCTGGTGCACGATCCGCTTGCCATGCGCTCCACACGCTATGACGTTGCGCCGGATGGCCGGGTTACGGTCACGGAATATGGCATGCTGGCCTCGCGGGGCAAGACCGTGATGCCGGAGGTGGAACGCATGCTCAGGGAGGGAGAGGGCCATGGCTGATATGCCGCAGGCGCTCGGACGTGCGCTTGATTCCCTGGCTGCTTCCCGGGAGGCAGACGGGCTGGCGCGGGACGCGAGGGAAATCAGCGAAAATTACCGCCTGCACACAGGAAAAGGGCGGCGTCTGCTTACGCGGGAAGGGGAGGCCGCCGCCTATGCGGTCTCCCGGATGCCCGCAACCTTTGCGGCTGCGCAGGCGGCGCTGCGCGAGTCGCTCGCGGCCAGCGGCCTGAATCCTGCGACGCTGCTTGACTGCGGGGCGGGAACGGGAGCGGTGACGTTTGCGGCGGACACCCTGCTGCCGCTTACCTCTATTCTGTGCATGGAGCGCGAGACGGCCATGCGCACGGTGGGGGAGCGGCTGATGCGCGCATACGGCGGCGCGCCGGCCGAAGCCGTATGGGCGGCATGCAACCTGGCCGGGGAGGATCCGCTTCCCCGCGCGCAGCTGGTCTGCGAGGGATATATGCTTGGCGAACTGCGCGAGGACGCGCGAATCCCTGCCGCGCTGCGCATGTGGAACGCCGCGGAGCAGATGCTGCTGTGCATCGAGCCCGGAACCCCGCAGGGTTTTGCCAACCTGAATGCCGTGCGCGACGCTCTGACACGCGAAGGCGCGTATCTCGCGGCTCCATGCCCGTCCGGCCAGACGGCCTGCCCGATGAGGGGAAAGGACTGGTGCCACTTTGCCGTGCGCGTGCAGCGCACCCGCCTGCACCGGCAGCTCAAGGGCGGCGCTGCGCCGTACGAGGATGAAAAGTTCTGCTATATGGCGTTCACCCGCACCCCGCCGCAGGCGGCCTGCGCTGCGCGCATCCTGAGGCATCCGCAGGTGGCACCCGGCCGCATCGTGCTCACCCTGTGCGAAGAAGGGCGGACTGGACAGCGCGTTATCAGCAAAAAGGACCCGCTTTGGAAGCGGGCCCGCAAGGCGACATGGGGAGATTCCTTTGCCTCCCATGCCGGGGAAAAAGAATAGGGGAAGGGGCATGCCCCGGCAGATTACAGCTTTTCATACAGCCCCGCATGGCGCAGGGCCGGGCGCAGCGCGGAAAAGAGGATTGGCGCGGCGATGAACGCGAAGACGGCATTGATCAGGCTGCCCGGCAGTTTGGAGAGCATGCTCACGACCACGGCATCCAGGGTCAGGCCGTCCAGAAGCTGGCCGAAGACAAATGTCTTGAGCATGTAAAGCGCCACATAGGAAAGGGAGCCAAGCACGCAGCCCACCGCGATGCGCGTGTAGTCGCCGCGGCTGAGCACATCCCTGCGGCAGGAACGGTATGCGATCAGGCCTGCCACCAGGGCGATGACGCCTTTATTGATAAACGTGATGATGCATTCGGCGCCCCAGCCGGCCACAATGTCATACAGGCCGGAGCCAAGGCCGGCGGCCAGAAAACCGGCGCCGGGGCCAAAGAGCAGGCCGCACAGCGCGCACAGCGCGTTGGTCATATGCAGCTGTGTGCCCATGAACGGAATGCGCAGATAGTTGACGACAAACACGATGGCTGCCATCAGGCCGAGAAAACAGATGCGGACGGTTGTATCGCGCCCATGGGAAGCGGAGGATGTCATGAATAAGACCTCTTCTCTTTCTGGAATGATTGCATTATAGCACGAACTGGCATGGTGTAAAGAGCCAGTTTTTTAAAATATGACCATGCCAGTTTGCGGGGCAGGAGAGCCGCCCGCTTTTCCTTTTTTCAGGGATGTGGTATACTCACTACAGACTGCCGGGCGTGTACGCGGCCGCCGGGAAAAGCAAAAGGCATTTTCCGGCTTGCCGGTGAGGAGGAAAGCATGCGCCGGATGTGCGGGGGAGGTTTTGACCATGACCTATATTCCATCGAAGGCGCGGTATGACGCCATGGAATACCGACGCTGCGGCAAAAGCGGGCTGATGCTTCCGGCCATTTCGCTGGGACTGTGGCATAACTTTGGAAACATCACGCCGTTTTCCACACAGCAGGCTGTGCTGCGCACGGCTTTTGACCATGGCATCACGCATTTTGACCTGGCCAATAACTATGGCCCGCCCTATGGGGAGGCGGAGAGAAACTTCGGCATCCACATGCAGCGCGACTGGCGGCCCCACCGTGACGAGCTGATCCTCTCCACCAAGGCGGGGTATGACATGTGGCCGGGGCCGTATGGTAACTGGGGCAGCAAAAAATACCTGATCGCCAGCCTGGATCAGAGCCTCAAGCGCATGAATCTTGACTATGTGGACATTTTCTATCATCACCGGCCGGACCCGAATACGCCGATAGAGGAAACGATGGGCGCGCTTGATCAGATCGTGCGCAGCGGCAAGGCGCTTTACGTGGGCATTTCCAATTATAATGCCGAGCAGACCGAAGCCGCCATCCGCACGCTGCGCGCGCTGGGCACACCGATGCTGATTCATCAGCCGAATTATTCGATGCTGAACCGCACGATTGAGCGGGGGCTGACCGACGTGCTGACCCGCGAAGGGGTGGGCTGCATGGCCTTTGGCCCGCTGGCCGGGGGGCGGCTGACGGGCAAATACCAAAATGGCATTCCGCGGGACAGCCGCATTGGCCACGATCCCCGCTATCTCAAACCGGAAGCGCTGACGCCCGGCCTGCACGCCTGTATAGAGAAGCTGGAGCGGATTGCCGCCGCCCGCGGGCAGGCGCTTGCTCAGATGGCCCTGCAGTGGACGCTGCGCAGCAGCGCCGTCACATCGGCGCTCATCGGCGCAAGCCGGCCGGAACAGATTGAGCAGAATGTCGCGGCGCTCGCTTTCCCCGCGCTCAGCGCCGGAGAGCTTGCACAGATTGACCAGGCGCTTGCATGCCTGGAATGATGGCGAAAGGGGGAGTGCGTTCACATGATCAGCGAGACATACAAAGCCATGCTGGCGGGAAAATCCGTCATCCGCGAGATGAGCGAATACGCGCAGAATGTGCTGGTCGGCGGCGGCCTGCTGCGGCCGGAAGACGTGTTTGATTTCAGCCTGGGCAATCCGTCCGTGCCGGTGCCGCAGGCGTTTAACCGGAGGATTGAGGAGCTTTGCGAAAACGGGGACCCGATGCTTGTGCACGGATACAGCCCAAGCCTGGGCATTCCCTCTGTGCGTCAGAAGATTGCGGATTCTCTCAACCGCCGCTTTGGCATGCATTATACCCGGGAGGATCTCTTTATGACCAGCGGCGCGGCGGGAGCGCTGGCGCATGCTATCCGCCTGGTGACGTCGCCGGGAGACGAGATCCTCACGTTTGCCCCGTATTTCCCGGAGTACGGGCCCTATGCCGCGGGGGCGGGGGCAAGGCTGCGGGTTGTGCCGGCCGATACACGGGATTTCCAAATCCGGTTTGACGCTCTGGAGCAGATGCTTACGCCACGCGTGCAGGCGTTGCTCATCAACACGCCCAACAATCCGTCCGGCGCGCTTTATTCGGAGGATACCCTTGCCCGCCTGGCCTCCCTGCTGCTTGAAAAAGAGCGCGCGTTTGGCCATGAGATCTGGCTGATTTCCGACGAACCGTACCGAGAGATTGTCTTCGACGGCAAAACAGCGCCCTATGTCTCCCGCTTCTATCCGCGCACGATTTCCTGCTATTCCTTTTCAAAGAGCCTGTCTGTTCCGGGGGAACGCATCGGCTATGTGGCCGTGAACCCGGAAAGCGGCGTCTCGGGCCTGCTGGTGAACATGTGCGGGCAAATCTCGCGTGGGATTGGGCACAACTGCCCCTCTTCCATCATTCAGCTTGCCGTGGCGGATGTGTGCGACAGCACGGCGGATCTCTCGGTGTATGAGAAGAACATGAATCTGCTGTTTGACGGCCTGTCAGCGCTGGGGTTTGAGATGGTGCGCCCGGGCGGCACGTTCTATCTGTTTCCCAAGGCGCTTGAAGAGGACGCGGGTGCGTTCTGCAAAAAGGCCATCCAGTATGGCCTTGTGCTGGTGCCGGGCGACACGTTTGGCGCACCGGGATACTTCCGCATCGCGTTTTGCACGGACACACAGAAAGTGGTGCGCTCGCTGGATGCGTTTGGCCGCCTCGTGCGGGAACAATATAGATAGGATAGGTACGTTATATCCAGCCGCCTTTCCCTTCGGCAATCAGCACAGATTCCATCGCCCTGATCCACACAGAGGCGGTGGATTTTTTTGGGAAAGTTTTGCAGATTTCCTAAATAAAATTCTTGAATTTTAACTTTTTTTGTTCTATAATAGGTTGAATGGTACAAAGTGTGCATGTGTCATGCCTGCATGAACACGGTTTGTACCATGACGTCCGGTTCTTCCGGC
>DVMG01000082.1 GCA_018715105.1 Candidatus Ventricola intestinavium | reverse complement strand
ACATTTTATTACGACCTGTAACATTTGTCAAGCTGATTTGCAAAAAAGACGCGCGGTTTATGAAACATTTCGCGCCGTCAAGCCATTTTTCTCGCAGAAATATGAAAAAAAGCGCCTCTTTCACGCCCCATGCTGCTGGCAGCCCGCGCTTGTCTTTTCCTCGCCCAGCTGTTCGGTCAGCCGGTAAACCGCCCTGCGCAAGCCGGGATCCAGTGTGCGGTACAGCGCCAAAAAGCGTTCCTCTTCCGCCGTCAGGGCAGTCCGCCCTTCCTCTTCCGTCTCAAAAAAGACCTTCACCGGCACTCCCAGCCGTTCACTGAAACGCCGAAGCATGTCGATTGTGGGCATTCTTTTTCCCGAGCAGATCTGGCTGATGTACGACTGGGATACGCCGGCCAGATCGGCAAACGCATTTTGTGACAGTTCCGCGCGCTCAAGCAGCCGGTTGAGCACGGATGCAATTTCCCGGTCGATATGCCTCACCCCATCGCCCCATGCCGGAAGATTTTACCGCCCTCATTTTACTGCATTTTGTTGTAAATGTCAATACTGCAAAATGCGGTAAAGATAATAAGGGAGAGGTGATCGATATGTACCGTCGAATACGCGATCTGAGGGAAGACGCCGATCTGACGCAAAAACAGCTGGGGCAGGCGCTGCACTGCTCCCAGCAGGTCTATGCAAATTATGAACTTGGTCAACGGGATATCCCCACGGCCACCTTGATCCAACTGGCGCGCTTTCACGGCACATCGGCCGATTACATTCTCGGCCTGACGGACGAGCGCCGCCCCTATCCGCCCTCCAGGGCCAAAGCTTAACTCCCTTTTCGGCCCGCACCGCGCATGCAGACGCTCCTTACTTCCTCCCCAGCAGCGCCGCGCCGATGATGCCCGCATCCGCGCCCAGGCGCGCCAGCTCGATGCGGGCGTAGGGCATGGTCTTAAAGAAGATCAGCGGCTTGACGGCCTCGCGCACCGCGTTTAGCAGGAAATCCCCCGCCATGGACACGCCGCCGCCCAGCACGATAATCTCCGGATCCAGCACGTTGATAATGCTGATGATGCCGTGCGCCAGCGCCCGGACATAGGCGTCAAACACGGCGCGGGCGGTCTTGTCGCCGGCCTTGGCGCAGTCGATGACAATCTTGGCGTTGATGCGCTCCGGGTTGCCGCCGCAGTTTTTCATCATCATGCTCTGCGGGTCTTTTTTCACGGCGCGCCTGGCCTCGCGGATGATGGCCGTGGCCGAGGCATAGCGCTCAAAGCATCCTTCGTTTCCGCACGTGCAGGGCTCTCCGTCCATCTGAAGGATCATGTGGCCGATCTCCGAGCCGATGCCATGCACGCCGGAATAGGGCCGCCCGCCCAGCACAATGCCTCCGCCCACGCCGGTGCCCAGTGTCAGAAACACGCTGGCCCTCGTGCCCGCGCTTACGCCCGCGATGGACTCGGCATAGCCCGCCACCGTGGCGTCGTTATCCACATGCACGGGAAGATTCAGATGCTTGTGCATCTCCTCCACAAACGGCACATCGTGCCAGCCCAGGTTGGTGCAAAACGGAATCACGCCGGTTTCCGGGTTGCAGATTCCCGGCACGCCCACGCCCATGGCGGCAACCTCCTCCATGGGCGTGCCTGCCTGCGCGGCAACGCGCGTGCACAGCGCCGCGATATCCGCGATCACCGCCTGATACGGCCGCTCCCTTCCCGTGGGCGCAGAGCCCTTGGCGAGGATGGTTCCGCTCTCATCGACCACGCCCGCCTTGATCCCCGTGCCGCCCAGATCCACGCCGATGTATACCATATTCTTCTCCTCCTGACCCGGCCGCGCTCTCCCTCGGGAATGCGCGGCCGTTTGATTGCTGTTCCTTCCTCTTTATCTCTTCTTTTGTGATGTAAATCCTTTTTTCTTTACTTTGCTTCGTCCGCCTGCCGGTAATGCATGGCAAGCCGGCGGTCCAGTTCATCCGCCGCATTGTATCCTTCGGCGCGCAGGCGCCAGTTGCGCGCGGCGATCTCCACAATCGTCGCCAGGCTTCTTCCGGGCCTTACGGGCAGCTCCAGCAGCGGGATGCGCACGCCCAATACATCCATCGTCTTGTCCATCGTTCCCAGCCGGTCATATTCCTTGCCCTCGGTCCAGAACTCCATATGGATGACCAGATCCACCTTCATGCGCCGCACCACGGCGCCGATGCCGAAAATCTCTTTGATATCCACGATGCCCACGCCGCGCAGCTCCATGAAATCGCGCACCATTTCCGGCGCCTCTCCCCAAAGCACCTTGCCCACGCGGGAGATATCCACCACGTCGTCCGCCACGAGCTGATGGCCATGCTTGACGAGTTCCAAGGCGCATTCACTCTTTCCCACGCCGCTCTCCCCCGTGATCATCACGCCCACGCCGTATACATCCAGCAAAACGCCGTGGCAGGTCTGCTTGGGCGCAAACGCCTCGCTCAGATACACCATCGCCGTGGCGGAAAACGCGCTCGTCTCCTCCTGCGTGCCATATACCGGCACGCCGCTTCGCTGCGCATGCCGCAGCAGGGACTGCGGGCACTCCATGCCCCGCGCAATGATGATGCAGGGAATGTCATAAGAAAAATACTGATCCAGCCTGCGCACGAGCACATCCTCACTCAGGCTGGTGAGATAGGCCATCTCCGTCTTGCCGATGACCTGCGGCCGCTCATAGGCAAACACGTCAAAATAGCCGGAAAACTGCAGGCCGGGCCGGCACAGGTCGGCCACGCCGATGCTGCGCTCCTTCTGCCTGCCGGTGGCGCTGATAACGCTCAGGCCCAGGGCCCGGGCAAATTCTTCCGGAGATATTTTCATCATCTGCCCCCTTGCTCTTTCCTTCCCCCATGCCGCTATGCCGCCATACTGCGGATCCGGCTTTTTCTGGCACCGCTTTTCCGCCGCCTTACAGGGCTTCATGAGAATATTATACCGTATCCAGCGTGAGAAGGCCATACCCGGATTTGCAAAAACAGGGCCGCCCCTGCCGGAACAGGGCGCGGCCCGCAGGAGCGGCGCGGCGTCGGTCTCACGCCTTCACATCCCGCTTTTTAAGCAGAATCCATGCCACCGCGACGAACAGCGCCGTAAACACCGCCGTGCTCAGCAGAAATCCGGCAATTCCGCCGGCAAGCGCATCCTCGGATTTGTTGGAGTTCATGCCCAGCAGCATCAGCGCATACGGCCAGAAGAGGCCGAGGTCCCAGTTCACCGCCATCATGCCGGCCACGCCGCCCGCCAGGGCAATGAGCACCGGCACGGCAAAGCTGCGGATGACCATGGAGAGCAGCAGCTGCAGGGCGATGATGGCCACGCTGCCCAGCGCGCCGCGCATGATCCACAGAAGGATCTCAAGCGGCGGAAACCCCGGAAGGCCCGCCCAAAGCTTGCCGCATGCCACATACAGCACACACACCCAGAGCTGGGTGAGCAGCGCCATCTTGAGTACCACCGCCAGCTTGGCCAGATAAAGCAGGATGGGCGGGACAGGTGCGGCCATGATCCGGTTCCAGTTATGGCCCGTGTGCTCCAGCCGCCACAGATAGGCGGCATAGATGCCCACCAGCGGCGCGAAGAAAAACATGGAGTAAAACAGCGTGTGCTGCGTAAACAGGCTGTACCACTCGCTTTGAAGCAGCCCGAGGTTCTGCAGGTAGTTGAACGTGCCATATCCCGCTGAAATCATCGGCACGATCAGGAACACGGGCCAGATCGCGCAGCCCCTCAGTTTGCGGTTTTCCGCGCGGATGCATCGCAAAAGCATGGCTCACACCTCCTTTTTCTCGATTGCCCGCCATGCAAGCACGGCGCAGATGCCCATCAGCGCCACGCAGACGGCCAGGATCGGTCCGTTAAAATCCGTCATTTCAAAAGTAGAGATGCGCGTTTCGCTGTCCCAGTGCATGAGCACGGAATCCAACGGCATGTAATATCCCCATGGCATAAAATAGGACAAAACCGGCGGCATGAACGCGCCGAATACGCCGATCAGGCTGAAAACCGCGCCCGTGCCAAGCGCCAGCACCTGCGTATCCGAGTGAACGCAGAGCGCAAACTCCGCAAAAAAGAGCATGGCGTTGACCAGGTACGTGCAAAGCAGCAGCCAGGCCAGATGATCCGCCGGAACCGCCTGCGTAAACCCCTGAAGACGCCCCAGGACAAGCAGTCCCGCGCCTTCCACCGCGCAGATCAGGGCATTTTGCGCCATGCCCACCAGCACCTTGCCGGCAAACAGGCTTTCCCGGCTTTGCAGGGTAAAGAGGAGCTTGAGGCTGCCCGATTTGGCCTCCATATCCCACAGCCGGCTGGCGAGCACCGCCATGCAGATGGGCATGATGATCGTATTCATCAGCGGCAGCGCGTACAGCAGCGCCGAGTATCCCGAGGCCAACTCATCCTCCATCCGGGGTTTTGACTGCGTTGCCCATCCGACTGCGATCAGCCCCATCAAAAGCGCCAGCAGCATGTCGTGCCTTCTGCGTCCCTTTTGGATCTCCGCTCCGATTTCGTGTTTCACAGTGCCTGTCCTCCCTCCGTGTGCGTCATGCTCAGGAAGATGTCCTCCAGGGTCCGGGCCTGGGGCTGCACTCCCACCACGCCCACGCCCTGAGCGCACAGCATGGCCACCAGCGCGGCAAGCGCCTCGTCTTCCAGCGCCGGCAGCAGCAGCGTGCCGTCCTCCTGCGGTTTGGCATGAAGATGGTTTTCCGCCAGGAGCAGACGCGCCTTGTCCATTTCAAGCACGCGCAGCAGAATCTGCGCGCGGCTGCGGCGGTGCAGCTCGGAAAGCTCGCCCTGAAACAGCAGCCTGCCCTGAGAGATGACGCCCACATGGTCGATGAACTGCTCGAGTTCCCCCAGAAGGTGGCTGGAAATCAGCACAGTCGCCCCCATCCGTTCCGGCAGGCTGTGGATCAGCTCGCGCATCTCCTGAATGCCGGCGGGGTCAAGCCCGTTGGTGGGTTCATCCAGGATCAGCAGTCGGGGGCTTCCCAGCAGGGCCTGCGCGATTCCCAGCCGCTGGCGCATGCCCAGGGAAAACTGCTTGACCGTGCGCTTCTTTTCCTCATGCAGCCGGACGATTCGGAGCACCCGCTCAATATCCTGATACGATACGCCCTTGAGATCCGCGGCAATTTTCAGGTTTTCCTGTGCCGTCAGATGCCCATAGCAGGAAGGGGATTCGATCAGCGATCCCGTCTGCGTAAGCAGCTCCAGGCGGTTTGGGTCGCTCATCCGCTTGCCCAGCAGGGTCACGGTGCCGCTCGTTGGCTTCGTCAGCCCGAGCAGCATCTTCATGGTGGTGGATTTCCCCGCGCCGTTCGGGCCGATAAAGCCGTATACGCTGCCCTCCGGCACCGCCAGATTCACGCTGTTTACAACCATGGATTCCCCATACATTTTGCACAGCTTTTGGGTTTCGATGGCATTGGCCATGTGCTCACTCCCTGTCTTTTTCCATGTTTCATGCCGGCTTCCCGGCGGATGCCGCAGATCCGCCGCGCTTCTGCCGCGCGCCCGGCACAGGGGAAAGTGTAGCATTGGCGCCTTGCTTTTTCCTGTCGCTCAGCTTAAGATTGGCTTAAACCGTTTTTCAGCCGCGGGCAGGTGAGCGAAGATGTGCTATAATCATGGCATCCTGAATGTTTGTGAAAGGGGCGCTTTCATGCAGACGCTCACCGACGCGCGGCTTTTGATCGTGGATGATCAGCACGACCTGCTCGCGCTTTTGTCAAAATCGCTTCGGGAGGCCGGCTACCGCCATATCGCCACGGCTGACAGCGCGGCTTCGGCCCGGCAGGCCTTTCTCCGGGAGCATCCGGACTTCATCGTCCTGGATATCAACCTGCCGGATGGGGATGGTTTTTCGCTGCTCAGCGAATTTCGCCGGCATTCGGATGTTCCGGCGCTCTTCCTCTCGGCGCGCGATGCCGACAGCGACCGGCTCTTCGGCCTGGGGCTTGGCGCGGACGACTACCTGACCAAGCCCTTCCTGATGCAGGAGCTTCTGCTGCGCATCCAGCTGATCCTGCGCCGCGCATACCGCGCGGAGCTTGCGCGCGGGGGCATGCAGGCCTTTGCTCTGGGGGAATGCCATGTCAATCTGGGGGATGCGACAATCACACGGGGAAACGCTCAGGCCGCGCTCACGGCCACGGAGCACGCCCTGCTCACAAAGCTCTTTGAAAACCGCGGCCATATCGTCACCTATGACGCGCTGTGCGAAGCCGTATGGGGCGAAGGCTATTACGGTTATGAAAACAGCCTGGGTGTGCACATCCGCCATCTGCGCGAAAAGCTGGAGGAGGATCCCTCCCACCCCCGCTTTCTGCTGACCGTGCGCGGCATCGGCTACAAGCTGGTGGGGGAGGTGTGCCGGTGAAGACCTTTTCCCGGATGGTTCGCCGTTATATCGGCGCGGCTTTTCTCATCGTGCTGGCGGTGTTCCTGGTCAACGCCGCGCTTTTCATTGGCATCGTCCTTTATATCGGCGTTCAGGCAGCGAACGGATCGATTCCCGCTGAGAGCATCTCCCTGAGCGATATCCGCCAGCTGGCGGATTCCTTCTTTCTGGATTCGGACGGCACGCCCGTTCCCCAGCCCAGCCAGCCGCTTGATACATACGGGTTTGAATGGTCCATGCTTCTGGATGAAGAGGGCCGCGTCGTTTGGCACTATCATCTGCCCGATTCGCTGAATCATCCCTACACCCTCTCGCAGGTGGCCGGCTTTACCCGCTGGTATCTGGATGATTACCCCGTCTTTGTCTATATCAATGATTTCGGGCTACTCGTGTCCGGGATGCCCCGCGGCAGCCTGTCGCGGCATAATTTTTACATCTGGACCGATGTGTTCAACGCCATGCTCGCCTGCCTGGGCCCCGCGCTTGTGATCGATCTGAGTGTGCTGTTTGCCGCCTGCCTGCTGCTCGGCTGGCGCGCCTCGCGCAGCCTTCGCGGTGTGGCGCAGGGCATCGACAGCCTGGCCCGCGGGGAAGCCGTGCGTGTGCCCGAACACGGCATGGCCGCCGAGCTGGCTGAAAAGCTCAACCACACCAGCGCGCTTCTTTGCCGCCAGAATCAGATCATCAGCAGGCGCGACCGCGCGCGCACCAACTGGATTGCCGGCGTCTCGCACGACATCCGCACGCCGCTCTCCCTCATCTTTCTGCACGCGGAAGAACTCGCCCATGATTCGGCCCTGACGCCGGAACAGCGCAGAAAGGCCGGCTCAATCAGTGAGCAGGGGCAGAAAATCCGCTCGCTGATTGAGGATCTGAACCTCACCTCCAAGCTTCAATACGATGCCGAGCCGCTTCGCATGGCGTCCGTGAGCCTTCCCGCCCTGCTGCGCGAGAGCGTGGCCGCCTTCTGCGACAGCCCGGCCGGCGCCGGCTGCACCGTGGAACTTCACATCGCGCCGGACACATCCGGCGCAAAATGCACGTGTGACAAGGCGCTCCTGCGCCGCGCCATCGACAACCTGCTTTCAAACAGTGCGCGTCACAATCCGCAGGGATGCCGGATCACCCTTTGCCTGTCCCTGACGGCTCAGCCGGCGTTTGTCATCACCCTCCGGGATGACGGGCGCGGCTATCCGCCCGCGGTTCTGGCCATGCTGGGTGCGCCGGAGGACGCCTCCGCTTCCGCGGCGGAGGATTTCTCTTCCCCGCATATTCTGGGGCTTTACCTGGTGCGCAGAATCGCCATGGCCCATGGGGGCCGGGCCGAGTTTCTCAACCGCAGCGGCGCCTGCTGCATGCTGACGCTGCCGGTTTCAAAGGCTTGATCGAGCGGAAAAAAGCGTGTATAATCATGTTGAAATCCGCTTTTGCGGGAAACCCTACGAACACATGCACTGAGAAACAAAAACCCTTGCAAGAACAGGAGATTTTCCGCCATGAATACGCCCAGCTCCCCCGTCCAAAGCTTTTTTGACTTTGTCGCCCACGCCCCCACCGCGTTCCACGCGGTTGAGGAAACCTGCACCCGGCTTCAGGCCGCCGGCTTCACAAGGCTTGACGAGCGTGCGCCCTGGCGCATTGCCCCCGGCAGCCGCTGCTATGTGACGCGCAACCGCTCCGCCGTGGTGGCGTTTTGCGTGCCTGAGCAGGGGCTTTCCCACTTTCAGATTGCCGCCAGCCACAGCGACTCCCCCATGTTCAAGCTCAAGCCGAACGCGGAGGATTCCTCCAGCGCGCCTTACATCCGTCTTGATGTGGAGCGCTATGGCGGGATGATCCTGTCCTCGTGGTTTGACAGGCCGCTTTCCATCGCCGGCCGTGCGCTTGTGCGCCGGAAGGGCCGCCTTGTGACCCGGCTGGTTGACTTTGGCCGTGATGCGCTGCTCATTCCCAACATGCCCATCCACTTCAACCGCAGTGTCAACGACGGTTACAGCTATAACGCGCAGGTCGATCTGCTTCCGCTATACGCAGGCGCGGAGGCGAAGGGCGCGCTTGCCCGCGAAATCGCCCGCGCCTGCGGGGCTGGGGAGGCAGACGTCGTCTCCAGCGATCTTTTCCTTTATAACCGCATGCCGGGAAGCGTATGGGGTGCCGGGAATGAATTCTTCTCCTGTCCGCGCATTGACGACCTGGAGTGCGCCTACACCTCCCTGCAGGCCTTCCTTGCCGCGCCCGCTCGTGGGCATGTAAACGTATGGGCCATGCTGGACAACGAAGAGGTGGGCAGCGGTTCCAAACAGGGGGCGGATTCCACGCTGCTTGGCGATGTGCTCGCGCGCGTATGCGCGGCCCTGGGCATGGAAGATGCGCAAGCCCGCGCGGCGGTCAGCTCCAGCTTCATGGTCTCGGCGGACAATGCACACGCCGTGCACCCCAATCATCCGGAAAAGTATGACAGCCTGAACCGCGCGTTTATGAACGGCGGTGTGGTCATCAAACACAACGCCAACCAGAAATACACCACCGACGCCGTGTCGCAGGCCATCTTCAGCGAAATCCTGGCGCATGCCGGCGTGCCGGTGCAGCATTTTTCCAACCGTTCGGATGTGGCGGGCGGTTCCACGCTGGGCAACATCGCCAACACGCACGTGTCGATGAACACCGTGGATATTGGTCTGGCGCAGCTTGCCATGCATTCGTGCTATGAGACGGCCGGTACGCAGGATGTGGCGCATATGATCCGTGCGCTCACCGCATTTTACGGCGCGAACATCCTCCCCCACGGCGACGGCGAATATGCCATCGAATGATTCTCTTTCCATTTTTCGGGCATCGGTTTTGCCGGGCGGCCCGAAGCCCCGGAAACATTGACACGTGCGGTTCGGTGCGAATATAATACACGCAGAGAGCGCCCGCGATGCCGCGTTTGGTTCGGACCTGATCTAAATCAAAACGGCGGGAGACTCTGTGCGGCTTCCAGGAGCGCACTTCCCTGTGAAATCCGGCCGGTTCTTCTTTTAAAAGAATGCATCCAAAAGAATGCATCCAAATTGACCGGAAGGCGCCATCCCGCGAGAGGAGAAGAGCCTTCCCAAGGGTCTGAGACGAGAAAGGAGGCGTGCATGCCATGAAAAGAATCCTGCGGGTTTTTTATATCGCCGTGATCGGCATGATCGTGTTCACCGGAGCGCTGATGATCTTTCGGGGTGTGAAAGAGGGCCGGGCTCCGGGCGGCGGCATGCGCGCTGTCACCGAATCTGACAACGAGGGGCGCGCGCTCTGACGCGCGGGAGTGGAGTGGCCATGTTTAAGCCCAATGCCTACGGCATGTTTTCCATGCCCACGCTGGAGACGCCCCGGCTCATCCTTCGCCGGATCTCCATGCGGGATGCGAAGGATATTTTTGCCTACAGCTGCGATGCCGAGGTTGCGCGGCACGTGCTCTGGCCCGCTCAGCGCGATGTGAGCGAGGCGCGGGAATACTGCCGCTACATGCTGCGCCGTTACAGGCAGGATGAACCGTCAAGCTGGGGCATCGAAGAAAAGAAAAGCGGCCGCCTGGTGGGAACCATCGGCTATATGGACTACAGCCTGGACAATGCGAGCGTGGAGGTTGGCTATTCGCTGGCACGCTGGCTGTGGAACGGCGGTTACATGACCGAGGCGCTCCGGCGCGTGATCGACTACACTTTTTCAAGCATGGAAATCAACCGCATTGAGGCCCAGCATGAGCTTGACAACCCCGCTTCCGGACGTGTGATGGAAAAATGCGGCATGCGCAAGGAAGGCGTGCTTCGCCAGCGTCTTTATAACAAGGGGCGTTTTGTGGATGTGGCGCTGTATGCCATCCTCAAAAGCGACGGCCGGCCCGCCCCCGAACAAGCAACCTGAGTGACCAGCCCGAGAGCCCAGCCTGAGGAACACCCTGAGAAACACCCCGAGAAACACCCCGATGGAAGAAAGGAAAGAATGGAAAACGAGAGAAAAACCGGGGCGCAGCCGCCGGTTCGGCTGATCGCCTGCGATATGGACGGCACGCTGCTTGACAGCCGCAAGCGCCTTCCGCCTGAATTGGGAGACGTGCTCGCCGCGCTTCGCCGGCAGGGCGTCCTGTTTGCCGTGGCAAGCGGGCGGCAGTATGCGGCGCTGCGCCGGGACATGCAGTCCTATGAAAGGGACATGCTCTTCATCTGTGAAAACGGCGCGCTGGTCATGCACAGCGCAGAGCGCCTGCTGATCGACCCGCTGGAGCCGCGTGACCTGCCGGTCATTCTGGAAGCGGCGCGCGGCCTTGAAGGGGTTTATCCCGTCGTCTGCCGTGCGGATGTGGCGCTCGTGGAAGAGAGCGCATCGCCGGCTTTCATTCAGAATACGCGCATGTATTATCCCAGCGTGCAGGAGGTTTCGGATCTTTCCGCCTTCTGCGGGGCGGACGATGTGTGCAAGGTGGCCTTTTATGATGAGGGCGACGCGCAGACCCATGAGATGCCCGCTCTGCAGGCACGGCTCGGCGCGCGCCTGCCCGTGATCCTTTCCGGCGAACACTGGGTCGATGTGATGAAGCCCGGCGTGAACAAGGGCCGCGCCATGCGTGCGCTGCAAAGGCTTTTTCACATTGATCCCCAGGCGTGCATGGCCTTTGGCGACTACCTGAACGACTGTGAGCTGCTCAGCAGCGTGGGCGAAAGCTACGCCATGGCAAACGCCCATCCCGCGCTCAAAGCCCTGGCGCGCCACATCGCCCCCAGCAACGATGAAGACGGCGTCATGCGGGTGATCCGGGAGCGGTTTCACATCAAGCTTTTCCATGGTCAGGAGGAAAACGCATGATTCTTCAGCTTCCGCGGCTGCGCGTCATCGCCCTTTGCGGCGCTGCGGCCTGTGCATGCGCGAGCTGGCTGGGAGCCTACTTTGGGGAGGCCTATGGCGGGGCCGCCGCCTTCATCGGCTGCTGGCTTTTGTTTGTGGCCGCGCTTTCGCTGCGGCCCGCTCGCCGCGAAGTGCTGGGAGGGGCTGTGCTGGCTGCTATTTTTGCTGCCATGCGCACACTGGGTGTTTCATATGATTCCATCGATTCTTATGGCATGATCTTTAAAAACACACGCACGCTCGTCACGGCGTTTCTCGCCATGGTGTCCCTGCTGGCGGTGGCCCTGTGCTGCATTCTGCTGGCCTTCACGTTGCTTGCGCGCGTACGTCTGCGCGCTTGCGGTGGGCAGCAGGACGATCCGCGTGCGCAACGGCGGCTGTTTTGGCTTTGTGCGCTGGTGATTTTTGCCGGATCAATCCCCTATCTCATCCTGTACGCACCGGGGCTTAACATTTATGATACGCATGACCAGATCCTTCAATTTTTCGGCTATCCCAGCTACATTGGGGATGGAAGCGCGCTCAGCGACCATCACCCTGTTTTCCTGACGCTTGTGTATGGCGCCTTTATGCAGCTGGGCCTGCTGATGGGGGATGCCAACATCGGCCAGCTGCTCTACAGTCTGGTCAGCATGGCGGCACTGGCGCTGTGCTGGGCGCATGCGCTGTGCCTGTTGTGCCATCTGGGCCTGCGGCGCGGCGCAGCCATGGGGATCGCATTCTTTGTGGCGCTGTATCCGGTGCTGGCGCTGTATGCTTTTAACATGTGTAAGGATGTAAGCGTTGAGCCGTTTGTGCTTCTGTTTGCGGCGCAGATGGTTCTGCTCGATCGCACAAACGGCGAGGCAGCAAAAAGCCCGCGTTTTCTCGCGGAACTGGCGTTGTGTGCGTTGGCGATGATGCTCACCCGCAAGAGCGCCGTCTACGCGCTTGCCTTTGCCGGGCTCTTTGCCGTCCTTCGCTTTAAAGGGGTGCGCATGCGCCTGGGAGCGGCCCTGCTTGGCACGGCCGTCGCGTTTCAGGGCATTTACTCCGGATTTTTACTGCCCATGCTGGGGGTCATTCCCGGTGAAACGCGGGAAATGCTCTCCATCCCCTTCCAGCAGACTGCGCGCTATCTCGTGACGCACGGCGAAGATATCACCGAAGAAGAGCGTCTCGCCCTCTCGCGCGTGGTTGATATAGAACATGCCGTGGCGCATTATGATCCGCGTCTTTCTGACGCGGTCAAGGACACGACCAACCCCGATATGACGGCGGATGACCTGGCCGCGTATTTCGGCGCCTGGCTTTCCATGGGGCTGCGCCATCCTGGTGTGTATATGGATGCCTGGCTGAACATGATTTACGGCTATTTCTATCCATCTGACAGCAACACCATCGTGTGCCTCACGCTCAACTCCCCCAATGAGGGCGGTATATGGCTCACGCAGGATTCGGCCCTGGAGGACAAACGGCTTGAGCTGTATAACTTTATTACCTATGTATTGCGCCGCTTGCCCGGCGTGGGCGCCCTGTTCTACGTGGACGCCGTGACGTGGGCCTTCCTGTTTCTGCTCATCGCCCTGATGCTGCGTGACGGCCTGCGTGCATGTGTGCCCTGGATGTTTTTTGTCGGTACGCTGGGCATTTGCATGCTTTCCCCCAAAAGTGGCGAAATCCGATATGTGCTGCCCATCCTCTACGCGCTGCCTGTGATGCTTGGCGCGGCGCTCTTGCCCGGCGCAGGAAAGGAGGCTGTCCCCCATGTTTGAACGCAGAACGCATTTTCGAAACCGGTGGAGTTGCCTTTTCCTCTCCCTTGCGCTGTCGCTCGCTTTTTCTCTCATCTTTTACGCATTCAATACGCCGCTGGGGCCAAGCATCGGCAGCGACAATGCTATTTATCTGACCATGGGCACCGCGCTTGCAGACGGATATGCCCCCTATACAGAGATATTTGATCATAAGGGACCGGCGCTCTTTCTCCTCCAGTGGCTGCCGCAGGCGCTTTCCGGGGGCTATTCCACGCTGGCGGTTTTTATCCAGGAAGTGCTGGTGCTAACCCTGTGCCTTTGGGTGTTGGCCGCCATCGCCGGCGAACTAGACGCGCCCGCATGGATCGTGCAGCTTGTCTATCTGGCGCCGACGTGCTCCCTCGTGGGGGGCGGCAACCTGACGGAAGAATACACCAACCTTCCCACGCTCTTCGGGCTGTATACCGCGTTGCGCGTGTTCGGGCATGAGGATTTCCCCCGCAGCAAAAGACTGTTGGCAGATGCCGCCCTCATGGGCGCGTGCGTGGCTCTTGCCTTCCTCGTGCGTGCCAACAATGTCTTGCCGCTGGCCTGCGTGTGCCTGGTGCTGGCTCTTGGTCTCCTGCTGGGGCGCCGGTTTGCCGTCTTCGGCCGCTGTGCAATGGGTTTCCTGCTGGGTTTTGTGGGAATATGCCTGCCTGTGGCGCTATGGCTGATGCATGAGAATGCCTTGGGCGCCGCCTTCTACGGCGCCATCGTGCACAATATGATGTATGCCCAGACCGGCGGCGGAAGCCGCCTGTCCATGCTTCTTGCTTCCGGTTACGGGCACATGGCGCTCTTGATGGCCGCGCTGGCCTGCCTGGGGGCCTGGGCCCTGTGGAAAAAACGGCGGGCGTTCCTCTTCGCTGCAGCGATGGTGGCAGGCGCGGCAGGCGGTGGATTGGCTGCGTTTATCTCCCACAAGTTTTATGACCATTATCTGATGCTGGGCGCTCCTCTTGCCGCGCTGGGCACAGCGGCGCTTCTCACGGTTCTGGAAGGAAGACGGGCAAAGGCAGTGCTGTGCGCCTCCGCGGCAGTGTGCTGCGCATGGCTGTGCCTCAAGGGCGTGCAGACCGACGCATGGCGTCTTGCCGAGCGCGAGGGGCTTGACACATTCACGCAGAACGCACAGACGCTGATGGCCCATGTTCCCGAAGAGGAGCGCGACCGCTTTATGGCTTACCGGGTGGAACCCAAATGGTATGTCGCCGCCGAGGCTCTGCCCTGTATGCGCTTTTATTTCCTTCAGGAGATTCTGGCGCAGGCCGATCCTGCGGTCATGGATGAAATTGTGGCTACGTTTGAAAGCGAGCCTCCGCTGTGGTTGGTGATCTACTACAACCGTGCGTTTGATCCTCCCTATGACGCGCGCGTTGAGGAGATCATGCGGACGCGCTATGCGTTTGTGGATGCGGCGGGTGAATATCAGCTGCTCCGGCTCATTCAGCCGTGAGCGGCGCGGCAGAAAGGGGAATCGCCATGAAACCAGCCGGCATCCGCGCTGCCCTTCTTCGCAGCGGCATGGGCTGCTTCCTGTTTGCCGTATGCGTGAGTGCGTTCAACATCCTGGCGCTCCCCTATGCGCGCGCATGCTACGGCTATGCGGCTCTGCCCATGTGGATCGCCTGTGCGCTGGCCGTGGCGTTGTTTTGCGCCTGCGGGCGTGCAATCCGCCGCCTGGACGAGGCGCGCGCCCGGCGGGCCGCCTCTCTCGCCGGGCGAATCTTCCTTCTGGCTCTGTTTTGTCTCCATCTGCTGATGGGCTATTGGCTTGAATACACCCCCAGCGGTGACAATTTCATGCTCTACAACGGCTCACAGATGCTCGCGCGCGACGGAAACTTTGACGCCTATCCGGACTTTGGCCTCTATCTGAGCCGTTTCTCCAACCAATGGGGATTCTTCCTGATGCTCACGGCGTTTTACCGGCTGCTCGGCATGTTGGGCGTCACGCAGTCGTTTTTCCCGCTTGTGCTTGTGCAGGCTGTGCTCTATGGGCTGGCCCTGCGCGCTGCGCTGCGCATGGCGCGCAGACTGTTCGGCGCACAGGGAGAGCTGATGCTGTTGATTCTGCTGGCGCTGTGCTTTCCGCTGTATCTCGCCGCCGCGGTGCTGTATACGGACACGTTTTCCCTGCCGTTTGTGCTGCTGGCGCTCGACTTTGCTCTGCGCGCCGGGGACGCGCAGACGGCAAAAGGCCAGGTTGGCTTTGCGGCCGCCTGCGGCGCAGCCGTGCTTGTGGGCGGACATATCAAGATGACGGTGGTCATCGTGCTGATCGCCTCGGTGATCGTGTGGGCGCTGACGATGAAACCGCTGCGCGCGCTTGTGTGCGGCGGCTTGTGCGCCGCCTTGCTGCTGACGGGTTCTCTATTCGTGCGCGGCACGATGCTCGGCGGCATCATCGATCCCGATGTGCATGCCCAGCAGTACACTCCGCCCATCCACTGGATCATGATGTCCATCCCCACCTCGGACAACCCCTATGGCGGCGCAACGGGCGACTACGGCATCACCTGGGGCATGATGGACGACGGCGCCCCGCGCGAGGAGATCATGGATTCCATCTATGCCCGCATCCGGGACAGGCTTTACACGCTGCGCTATCCGGATCGTCTGATTACCGCTGCGCTGCGCAAAAACGCAGCTGCGCTGGGCGACGGCACATTCGGCATGACCGAGATGCTGGACGACGGGCCCGTGAGGGAAAACGCGGTTTCTTCTCTCGTGCTGGAGGGACGCGCACACTATCGCCTCTACAGCGCCGTGACATCGGGCATCTGGGCCGCGCAGATGCTGCTTGCCGCCTTCGGCAGCCTGAGAGCCATCCGCGCGCGTGACCTGCGCACCGCGCTCCCCTGTATCGCCCTGTTCGGGATGATGCTGTTCCTGATGCTCTGGGAGGCGCGGGGACGATATATCTTCGGCTTTGTGCCGGTGATGCTGCTGCTGGCCTGCGGCGGCGCGCTCGGCCATGAAAAGGAAGTGAACGCGCCATGAGGCTCCCCTTTGTTCGCCGGGATCGGAACGCGCGCGCCAAGACCGGCTTTGCGCGCATGCTCCTGCTCATCGGCATGGGAATGATGATCCCGTGTTACCTGTTTACGGTGGCCAATGTGGCGCTTTCCCCCTGGCCACTCTATGAGCGAAACCGGCTGGCGCTGGCATTGCTCACCCCCTGCTGCCTGATCGGCCTGCTGCTGCTCATGCGTGCGGCGGAAAATCCCGTTTTCGTCCGGCATGAAAAGGGCGTGCTGGCCTGCTTTGCGCTGTTTTATTTTGCCGTGCAGATGTTCATGGCCACACAGCTGCGCTTTGTGCCCATCACGGATGCGGAACAATGCTTTACGGCCGCGCAGCTGCTTGCCGATACCGGCACATACGGCAATGTCGAGAGGCCCTTTATCTACTTTACCCGCTATCCGCACAATCTGGGTCTTGTCTATCTGCTCAGCGGAATCTTCCGCCTTTTCGGCGCGCTGGGCATGACAGACCGGTTCATGCAGGCCGTCTTTGTGTGCAGCCTGCTTTTCACGCTGGGGCTTTTATCCTCTGCCCGGCTGTGCAGGCGGCTGGGCGGCGTGCAGGCGCAGACGCGGCTGCTTTTTCTGGCCGCCACGTGCCTGCCGTTTTTATACTGCACGACAGAGCTGTATACAGACGCTTTCTCCCTCGCATTCCCGACGATGATCACTGACTGCTTTCTGCGCGCGCGCTGCGGCAAAACGCGGCGTTCCCAAATCATGTGGGCGGTGCTTTTCGGTGTCTGCGCGTTCTTGGGCTCGCAAATCCGTTTTACCGCCCTCATCGCGGCCATCGCATGCCTGATCGCCGCGCTGTTTGACCGCCGCGTGAAGCTCACGGCTCTGCTGGCCGTGCCGCTGGCGATCTGCTTTGCCGCAGGCGGCCTGCTGGTGCAGGCTGAGAATGTCCGCCATCTGGGAAAAGACAACCTGGAGCGATACACGCTTCCCAAGCTTCACTATATCGCCATGGGCCTGCCGGTGCAAAGCGACGAAGGCTATGGGCAGTATGGCTATGGCGGATGGCTGGTGTTCTCCACCTCCTTTGACGATCCTCAGGAACGAGACGCCGCTCTGCTCAGCGAGGTGATCGACCGTATCTATTACCTGCGCTACCCTTCCCGGCTGCTGAACATGATGTCCCGGAAAAACCTGTCGACATTCGGAGACGGTACGTTCAGGCTGAATGAAATCATAGAGGGCGATGAACACGAGGCGGACAATCTCATCAAGCAGTTTGTCTTTGCGCAGGGAACGATGTATCCGGCTTATTACCACCTGTGCACGGCCCTGTTTCTGGCACAGATGCTGCTCGCCTGCCTGGCCTGTGCGCAATGCATCCGCAGGCGGGAGACAAGCGCCGCCGCGCTCTTTGTCGCGCTGCTGGGCATCTTCCTCTTCCTGTGCATGTGGGAGACGCGCGCCCGCTATTTTTTCCAGTTTGAGCTGATGCTCCTGTGCGCCGGCGCCATGATCCACCCTCCGCACAGACTGACCGCGCGCAGAATTATTAGCACTCATTCTGAATGAGTGCTAATTTTCTCTTGACATGCCCTTCAATCAGCGATACAATACGTTTGCATCCGAAAAAATGGCTTTTTCCGACAAAGGGGGATATAAAAATGGAACCGATTCAGGGCAGCGTATCGATCGACGCGCAAAATATCATGCCGATCATCAAAAAATGGCTGTATTCCGATAAAGACATTTTCATCCGTGAGGTCGTCTCCAATGGTTGTGACGCAATCACCAAGCTGCGCATGGTGGACAGTGCCGCAGCGGCGAATTGCTCCATTCACGTTGAGGTAGACAAAGCAAAAAAAGAACTCCGCTTTACGGACGACGGCGTGGGCATGACCGCGGATGAGGTCCGCACGAACATCAACCAGGTGGCCTTCTCCGGAGCCAAATCGTTCCTGGAGGAATATGCCAAGAACGAGGATCAGGAAAACGCAGGCATCATCGGCCATTTTGGACTGGGATTCTACTCGGTGTTCATGGTTGCCGACAAGGTGACGATTGACACGCTGTCTTTCCGCGAAGGAGCAGAGCCCGTGCGCTGGGAGAGCGAAGACGGCATGGCCTTCACCATGACACAGGGCGAGCGCACGCAGCGCGGCACCACCATCACCCTGCGCATCAGCGAGGCGGAGGCGGAATTCCTCGACCTGTGGCGCGTGCGCGAAGTGCTGGAGCGCTACTGCTCCTTCATGGCCGTTCCGATCTATCTGACTGAGATCACGGAAAAGAAAGAAGACGACGTCACGGTTTCCGGCGAGGACGAAGGCACCGCAGGCGAGAAGAAGGCGGAAGGCGAAGGCGCCGATGAGACAGGCGAAGAGAAAAAAGAGGAGCCCAAGCCGATCAACGACACGCAGCCCCTCTATACCCGCGCTCCGCAGGACTGCACCGAGGAGGATTACAAGCAGTTTTACCGCAGGGTCTTCCATGAATACGAAGATCCGCTTTTCTGGATCCACCTGAATGTGGATTATCCTTTCAAGCTCAAGGGCATTCTGTACTTCCCCAAGCTCAAGGAGCAGTTTGGCGGCATTGAGGGGCAGATCAAGCTTTACTCCGGCCAGGTCTTTGTGGCGGACAACATCAAGGAAGTCATCCCCGAATTCCTGATGCTGCTCAAAGGCGTCATCGACTGCGCGGATTTTCCGCTCAACGTATCCCGTTCTTTCCTGCAGAACGACGGCTATGTCCGCCGCATCTCCAACCACATCACCAAAAAGGTGGCCGACAGGCTGACCGGGATGTTCAAGACCGAGCGTAAAACCTATGAGGGCTTCTGGCCGGACATCCATCCTTTTATCAAATACGGCGTGATGCGCGATGAAAAGTTTGCCGAGCGCATGAAGGACTGCCTGTTGTTTAAGACGACGGAAGGGACGTATCTGACGCTGGAGGAATATAAAGAGCGCAACGGCGAAAAGCTTCCGGACAAGATGGTTTACACATCGGACGCGGCGCGTCAGGATGCGGCTATCCGCCTGTTCACGGAGCGCGGCATTGACGTGGCGGTGCTCGATCAGGCTATTGACGTAAACTTTGTTTCCTATATGGAATACAGCGGGGATCCGCAAAGCAAGTTCCGCTTCTGCCGGGTGGATGCCGAGCTGGACAGCCTGACCAGCAAGGAGGAACAGGATGCCCCGCAGCTTGACAAAGACAAACTCATCGCCCTGATCCGGGAAGCGGCCGGCAAGGATGACCTGAATGTGGAAATCAAGCCTCTGGCCAACGAAAGCGTGCCGATCATGCTCATTGAGGATGAACAGACCCGCCGCTTTAACGACATGGGCCGCATCTACGGGCGCAATGAATTTACCATGCCCGCCAAGTACGACGTCGTGCTCAACAGCCGCAGCAGCACGATCGCCAAGCTCTCCGAGCGTGAAAAGGATGAGCGCAGCCTGCTGCTGGCCAGACAGCTGTTTGACCTTGCTGAGCTCTCCCGCCAGCCGCTTGAGGCCGATCAGATGACGGAGTTTATCCGCCGCTCGATGGAAATCGTCGATCTGGCCGCGCAGATGTAAATCCGGCAAATAAGTGCGTGGATGTTAGTTTGTCAATCATCTTGGACACGATAGGAAGAAAGGACTTCATTAGGAGAAAGCCACTTCAAAGGACGCATA
>DVMG01000081.1 GCA_018715105.1 Candidatus Ventricola intestinavium | reverse complement strand
GATATTCTGATGATGGCGGCAAATGGCCAGCAGGCCAATGGCGGCAATGGAACCCCAGACCACGGCATCCGCCGGTGTGGTCAGCATGACGAAGAGCGGAAGCGTCACGGCGGCGGCAATAGAGCCTGCGGAAACATAGCGTGTGAGGGCGACAACCAGCAGAAATACGCCAAAGGCCGAAAGCGTCTGCCAGGGGAACACGACGAGCAGGCAGCCAAAGCTGGTGGCAATGCCCTTACCGCCCTTAAAGCCGAAAAACACGGGGAAATTATGCCCCAGAATCGCACCAAATGCGCCGAGGATTTCGCCCGATACACCGCCCACCAGGGCCTTGCCGATGAGAACGGCCAGAATCCCCTTGAGCATATCCCCTGCAAGCGTCAGCAGCGCAAATTTTTTCCCCATGACACGCAGCATATTCGTGGTGCCGGAGTTGCCGCTGCCCTGGCTGCGAATGTCGGTGTGGCCAAAGAGCCTTGAAAGCACAACGCCGGTGGAGATGCTGCCCAGCAGATAGCCAAGCAGCAGCGTGAGAGCCATGTACATCCTTCCTTAATCCTCCTTCTGATTCTTCTCGCGCAGAATGAAACGGATGGGTGTACCCTCGAAGCCGAACGTCTTGCGGAACTGGTTTTCAAGGTAGCGCTGATAGGCGAAATGCATCAGGTCCTCATCGTTGACAAAGAACACAAACGTGGGCGGACACACCCCCTGCTGGGTCGCATAATAGATTTTGAGCCTGCGGCCGTTCATAAAGGGAGCCTGGAGGGAGGCGGTTGCATCGGCGAGCACATCGTTTAAAAGGCCGGTGGTGACGCGGCGGGAGGCCTGCTCATAAACGGCTTTGACGGTCTCCAGCACCTTGGGCACACGCTGGCCTGTCAGGGCCGAAATAAAAACGACGGGCGCGTAATCCATGAATTTGAGATCTTCCAGAACCTGTTTGCGGAAGGCTTCCAGGGTATAGGTGTCCTTTTCGACCGCATCCCACTTGTTGACGACGATGATGGCCGCCTTTCCCTCTTCATGCACATAACCGGCGATCTTGGTGTCCTGCTCGGTGACGCCCTCCTCGGCGTTGAGGACGATCAGCGCCACATCGCAGCGGCGCACGGCGGTCAGCGCGCGCAGAATGCTGTATCGCTCAATGGATGCATCCTCAATGGCGCGTTTGCGGCGGATGCCGGCGGTGTCGATGATGTTATAACGCTGCCCGTCACGGATGAAGGCCGTGTCGATCGCATCCCGCGTGGTGCCGGCAAGATCCGATACCATGGAGCGCTCCTGCCCCAGAATGCGGTTGACCAAGCTGGATTTGCCGACGTTGGGACGCCCGACAACGGCGATTTGAATCGTGTGCGCTTCTTCTTCCATGCCGCCAGTCTCCTTGGGAAAGTGACGGATCACTTCGTCAAGCAGATCGCCCAGCCCCAGCATGTTGGTCGAAGAGATCGGAAACGGCTCTCCCAGCCCCAGGGAATAAAAATCATAGACCGCATCGTTCATGCCCGGATGATCCACCTTGTTGACAACCAGGATGACGGGTTTGCCGCTTCTGCGAAGCATGGTGGCCACATCCTCATCATCGGCGGTCAGTCCAGTGCGCCCGTCGGTAAAAAAGAGGATGACGTCACATGTGTCGATGGCCACCTCTGCCTGGGCGCGCATCTGCTTGAGCAGGATGTCGTCTGTGCGCGGGTCGATGCCGCCGGTGTCAATGAGCGTGAATTTGCGGTTCAGCCACTCACAGTCCGCATAAATGCGGTCCCGCGTCACACCGGGAGTATCCTCTACGATGGAGATCCGGTGGCCGGCAATTCGGTTAAAGAAGGTTGATTTGCCCACATTCGGGCGGCCCACAACGGCAACCAGGGGTTTCGCCATTTCATGCCTCCATTCCGCGCAGGGCATAGAGCAGATCCGCACCATCGTCCGCAACGGGGGTGATGCGGATGCCCAGCAGGCGCCGCGCTTCGTCGAGCGTCATATCGTCAAGGAAAATATCTTCTCCTTCACGAAGCATGCTCTGTGTGATGAGTATTTCATCCGCGTCCTCGCCTGTGAGCTGCGCGACCAGGTCCTGCCCGGTGATCAGGCCGGAAACCGTCACCGTCTCGCCGAAGAAGCGGTTGATGATGGGTTTGACACGCACATGCACCCCGGCAATGGGATGCGCGTGGATCAGCGTCTCCATAAACGGTGCGACCGATGTGCCCGTTGCCATGATGACACGCCGGGGAATGTTGCTTTCCTCATCCGGATCCAGGCGCAGCGCGGTTTCAAACTCATCTTTCAGACGGCACAGAAGGCCGACGCCGTTTTCAAACTGCGGAAAATCCTCATAACTTTCCACATCCGGAATCGGGTGCTGCGCGATCTGATAAAACTCATCGGAAGGAAACACAAAGCGTGTGCCGTGCTGCGCGAGCATTCTGGCCTGAAAGGCCTCCGCCTGAAGAAGGATCCGCTCCGCCTCTTCCTTTGTGTAGGGGCGAAGGGGAAACAGATGCTGCCGGTAGCGTGTCAAACCCACCGGCACAAGCGCCACGGTCAAAGCGTGCGGCGCGAGGGATGCGAGGTCTGAGAGCGTCCGGTCCAGCTCTGCGCCGTCGTTGATTCCGGGACAGAGCACCACCTGGCAATGAAAGCTCATGTTGTGCTGCGCAAACCTTTTCAGATGATCCATGATGCGGTCTGCGTGGATGTGATGCAGCATTTTTTTGCGCAGTTCGCCGTTTGTGGTGTGCACGGAGATGTACAGCGGGCTGGCGCGCCGCTCAATCATGCGTTCCATTTCCTGGGGAGGAAGATTGGTCAGCGTAACAAAATTGCCCGCCATCAGCGACAGGCGCCAATCGTCGTCGCGCACATACAGGCTTTCACGCATGCCCGGCGGCATCTGCTCGATAAAACAGAACATGCAGTGGTTGGCGCATGTCTTCGGATGGCTCATCAGCGAAGATTCCAGCGTCAGCCCGAGCGGATCGCCTGACGGTTTATGGAGATGCACAGTCCGCCGGCGGCCGGTTTCATCTTCAAGAAGCAGTTCCAGGGACGGACGCGCGGTGAGAAACTGATAGTCGACAAAATCGAGCACCGGCGTGCCGCCAATAGAGACAAGCCGATCTCCCGCGCGGATACCGCTGCGCGCAGCCAGAGAACCGCGCTGAACCTCCACAATCCGCTGGGACATCCTTCTGCGCACCTCACTTCAAAATAATCCAATTTATTATCTTCGATTTGGCAGATAAAGTCAAGCCCTTCCCTCCCAGGGCAGGGCGTTTTGATGCTGAAGTGTCAAACGATGCCCTGTTCTTTTATGAGCGCTCTTGCATTCTGTAGGATGGACCGGTATAATAAATGAAGATGAAAAGAGGGGGCGTGCAATTCAATGATTGATTTTAGAGCCATTGAGACGGTAGATCCACAGCTGTGCTCGGCCATGCGCGCAGAGCTGACCCGCCAACGCGAGCATCTGGAATTGATAGCTTCGGAGAACTTCGTGAGCGACGCCGTGATGGCGGCCATGGGATCCCATCTGACCAATAAATATGCCGAGGGGTATCCGGGCAAGCGCTATTACGGGGGCTGTCAGTATGTGGACATGGTGGAGGAGTTGGCGCGCACCCGCGCAAAGGAGCTGTTTGGAGCGGAACACGCCAATGTGCAGCCCCATTCCGGCGCGCAGGCGAACATGGCGGTTTACTTTGCCATGCTGGAGCCGGGTGACACGGTGATGGGCATGAACCTTTCCCATGGCGGGCATCTGACCCATGGAAGCCCGGTCAACATGTCCGGAAAATATTTCCATTTTGTTCCCTACGGCGTCACGGAGGAGGAGGAAGTCCTCGACTATGACGCGCTGGAGCGCCAGGCATTGGAGGTGCGGCCAAAGATGATCGTCGCCGGGGCCTCTGCCTATCCGCGCATCCTTGACTTTGAACGGCTGCGGCATATCGCAGACAGGGCCGGGTGTCTGCTGATGGTGGACATGGCGCACATTGCCGGCCTTGTGGCGGCGGGCGAGCACCCAAGCCCCGTGCCCTATGCGGACTTTGTCACCACGACGACGCATAAGACGCTCAGGGGACCACGAGGCGGCATGATCCTGTGCAGGGAGCCTTATGCCAAGGCGATCGACAAAGCCATCTTCCCCGGCACGCAGGGCGGCCCGCTTGAGCACGTCATTGCGGGCAAGGCGGTGTGCTTCAAAGAAGCTATGACGCCGGCATTCAAAGCCTATCAGCATCAAATTGTGCTCAATGCCCGCGCGATGGCGGAAACCTTTATCCGGGAGGGCATCCGGCTTGTATCCGGAGGAACGGATAACCACCTGATGCTTCTTGATCTGACCGGAACCGGCGTTACCGGAAAAGCGCTGGAAACGCTGCTTGGCCAGGCTAACATCACAGTCAACAAGAATACCATCCCCAAGGAGACGCTCAGCCCGTTTATCACAAGCGGCGTGCGCATCGGCACGCCGGCCGTCACCACGCGCGGCATGAAGGAGAAGGAGATGATTGCCATCGCCCATTGGATCACGCGTGTGATTCGAGAGGGTGAAGCGGCGGTCCCGCAGGTCAAGCGCGAGGTGATGGATCTTTGCGCATGCTTCCCGCTCTATGAAGGCTGTGAAAACAACTGAGGAAAGGGCGCAGGCCGGCTTTGCCGGCAGGCGCTTTTCTCATTCCCGGCCTGGCTATCTTTGCCGCAAGGCGGTTCTCCCCGGAATTTAGCTTCGACAAACCGGGGTTGACACAGGGACATCAATGGAGTTAAACTGAATATGTCTATCTTCTGGAAAGGAGGGCCTTGCGTATGATTGATCTCGATCACGCAGCGACCACGCCCCTGAGAGCGGATACGCTGAGCGCGATGCTGCCCCTCTTTCGCGAAGAAGCCGGAAATGCCAGCGGGCAATATGAGGCGGGACGCCGTGCGCGCAGGGCAATCGATCAGGCGCGGGCACAGGTGGCGCGGGCCGTGGGAGCGGCGCCGGGGGAAATCCTGTTTACATCCGGCGGCACGGAGGCGGATAATTGGGCTCTTCGAGGAGTGGCCGGCGCCCTGCGGGAGAAAAGACATCTTGTGACCACCCAGATTGAGCACCATGCCGTGCTTAATACGTGCCGGGCGCTGGAAGAACGGGGAATGTCGGTCACCTATCTGCCCGTGGATGCGGAGGGAAGGGTCGATCCGGAGGAAGTTGCGCGCGCGA
>DVMG01000080.1 GCA_018715105.1 Candidatus Ventricola intestinavium | reverse complement strand
GTGGAGACGAGCGCCGTGTTGGTGGCGGAGAGCAGGCTCTGATACAGGCTTTCAAAATCCTCTTCGCTTGTGTTCATCAGCGTGCGCAGCTGATAGCTGCTCAGCGTCAGCGTGGTCAAAAGCCCGCCGGCCTGCGTGTAATCCTCCTCCGTGAAGGATCCTTCGCCGTTCTCCCAGCTGCCCCGGATCTGCTCGCCCAGCTCCCGCACGGCGCGCAGCTCGGAAAAGATGGCTGTCATATCCTCCAGCACCGTCTGGGACACACTGTCATCCTTGTAATAGACCGGGGACACGGCGTCCGCCGCGGCCTGCCGGCGGCGCTCCGTGGTGATTTCGTCGACGATATCCTTGCTGGCCGTGATCGTCTTGGGCGCAACATCCCCCACGCTCAGGTCATACTGCTCCGGTGAAATGGCCAGCAGGCAGATCGCCAGCAGGATCAAATAGGTGAGCGCGCCAAAGAGCACCTGCTGCACGCGCAGGCTCAGGCTTTCAATCCATTTTCGGGCGGTTTTTGACGACTCAGCCATCTGCCGTTTCCTCCTTTGCCCTATCCTGTGTTTTCACGCGCGCGGCATATGCATCATAGGCGCGGACGATGGCCTGCACCAGTTCATGGCGCACCACGTCCTGATGGGTCAGCCGCGTAACGGCGATATCCTCCACGCCCTCCAGCACCTCCACGGCCTCAATCAGGCCGCTGCGCCTGCCGCGCGGCAGATCGATCTGAGAAGGATCCCCCGTCACCATGATCTTGGAGCGAAAGCCCATGCGCGTTAAAAACATCTTCATTTGCTCCTGCGTGGTATTCTGTGCCTCGTCCAGGATGATAAACGCGTCTGAGAGCGTGCGCCCGCGCATGTAAGCCAGCGGCGCCACCTCGATAATCCCGCGCTCCTGAAGTCTCTGGCACGACTCGGCGCCCAGCATGTCAAACATCGCGTCATACAGCGGGCGCAGGTAAGGATCGACCTTCTGATTGAGATCACCGGGCAGGAATCCCAGCTTTTCACCGGCCTCCACCGCCGGACGTGTGAGCACAATCCGCTCCACATCCTTGGCCTTGAGCGCCGCCACCGCCATGGCCATGGCCAGATAGGTCTTGCCCGTGCCCGCCGGCCCGATGCCGAATGTGAGCGTGTTTTTGCGGATGGCATGTACATATTCGCGCTGCCCCAGCGTCTTGCAGCGAATGGGCCTGCCGCGGAATGTCTTTGCGACAACATCGCTGTAAAGTGTATCAAGCTGCTCCAGCTCGCCCTTTTCCTGAAGCCCGACGGCATACTGCACAACGGCCGTATCCACGCGCTCGCCCCGGCCGCTGAGCGCAATGAGCCTGCGCAGCACATCCCGCGCGCCGTCCACCGCCCTTTCATCGCCGCCTTCCACGATGATCTCTCCATCGCGCAGCGCGATATGCACGCCCATCAGCCGTTCCAGCTGGCGGATATTTTCGTCCCCCGCGCCAAACAGTCCCTGCAGCAGCCCCGACTCCGGGGCAAAATTCTGATCTTCTGCCAAATGAGCAGACCTCCCGTATATCCATCAGTAGAGATGCATCCGTCAAGGCGCGCCGGCTATGGCGATATGCGGCCCGCGATGCCGGCCTCATATTCAAGCACAACCGTCGCATATACGAACTCATCATCTATCATACTATAATCTACCCATTTGTCAAGGATTTCGACGCCGGATGGGCAGTTTAATTTGGCAATTTTTTCTGCCGCGCCCTGTGCCTGGCTGGCCGCGTCCGTCCTGCTGCGGCGTTCGGACAGGATGACCGTCTCGGCAAATGTCTCAATCCTGCGCCACAGCGGAAGATACAGGCCAACGACGTCTTGCCTTTCAACGCTCACATCCTGTGATTCAAATCCCGCGGCGTCTTTCACCACGCGCGTATGCCACGGGCTTTCGATCGTCACCCGGGTCTGTGTTCGGCCGGTTTCCACCGTGCGCTGCTGCATCAGGCTGACGCGCGCCTCTCCCTGCGCATATACGCGCGCGAGAACCTCCCCCTGCGCCTGGACCCTGCGCACGGTTCCTCCTTCGGCGCGTTCCTCTCCGCGGATGAGCACCTGTCCCTTGCGCACGGCCTGCCCCACCTCCACCGCCGGCGTGCCGCTGCGCACGGTGATCCGCGTGACGATGCCGGGCTGCAAGGCCACAATGTCACTGGCCTCTCCCGGGATATCCGTCTTTTCCCCTTCTCGCGCCCCCTGACAGGAGACAACCAGCGTGCTCCCATCATACCGCACGGCCACATGGGAAAGGCCGGGCAGGCGAAGGGTCAGCCCTTCACGCAGCGCATCGGTGGAAAAAGCCGCCTTGAGGCGCCCTGGCCGCACCCCCTGTTCCTCCAAAAAGCGGTGAACCTCCGCCACATTTTCCCCGGCATTTTCCACCGTAACCGCCCATACCATCCGGGAAGAACCATACATCAGCAGCACAAACAGCATCATGCCGGCCCCCAGCATCAGGCGCCGCGCGGCAAAGCGCATCGCTTTCACCGGCATGGCGGCATGGATCTCCCGCGCCTGCCAGCCGTATCGTTCGCACAGCGCAAGCATGCGTTTTCTCTCCCACACGGGCAGGCGCACGCGCACGGAGCGGACATCTTCGCGCTGAACATCTTCCAGCACAAAGCCGGCGGTTGAAGCTGTGCGCAGCAGCCGCTCCAGATTGAGGCCCTCGATCTCCAGCGTTACATCCAGCATAATCCGCCCCCCGAGCTCTGCCTATGGCCTGCCGTAGGATACCGTCACAATCTTCTCGCCCGCAATCATGGCCGCATCAAGAGAGAGCTCCTGAAGCCTGAGCTTTTCCCCCATCACGGTGAGGATCCCGCTGCCCGTCTTGAGCCGGATCTGTCCGGAGGCCAGCTCGACCACGCCGTGCTGCCCCTCGATGAGCACGGCGCTTTGCCCGGTCATGGTCACACGCGCGCGGTCGCAAAGCGCGTCCTCCGGCAGACCGGAAGACAGGATCAGCCGTCGAGCCCGATTTTTTCCCCGCATGCCGCATCCCTCCCCGGCGCGCAGAGCGCGCCCTGCTTGAAAGCGTATGCGGGCAGGCACAAAAAAAGCCGCAGAAATCCGCGGCTTCCAATCCTCCATAAAGTCAGAAAAACCCTTCGGGGATGCGGGAGGGAACCGCAGTTCCTTCCTTCCAATCCACCCAATCCACGTCAATTCACGTCAATCCGCAGAGCGGCATGCGCGGCGCAGGCGCGGCTGCAGGCCGCTTCCCTGCTCCTTTTCCAGCCGTGCGCGGCCACAAAAAGGCGGTTGATTTTCACTGCAAAGATGCTCAAGCAGCCTTGCAGCGCCAGGCCGCGCGCCGTTCCTCTCAAAGCCCGCCCCACAGGCGGGCAGGGGCGTCAGTGCGCCGTTCTCAGCGCATTTTCCCGCCCCAATGCATAAAGGCTGTCGTAAGGCACAACGCGCTTGATGTTGAGCGTCAGCTCAAAATATTCTTCCAAAATCATCTGGCAGCGGGTCAGGTGGGTGATCATCCGCTCATACACCTGCTCACGCGTCATCTCCCTGCGCGGCAGCGCGATCAGCCGCATATGGTGGGGATTGATGACCAGCAATACAAAAGCCATGTCCTCTTCGCCGTTTTCGAAGATGTTTTTCAGCGCATTTTCAAGCCTGTCCCGGCCATAGCGCCAGACCTCCGCCAGGAAATAATCTCCCTGGGGCAACCGGAAGGAGGCTGTCGCCACCGGATTTGCGGGGCTGAATCCCACCATTTTCAGCGAACGCACCCGCTCGTCCATCGTGGGGGGATCGTAGGCTTCTCCCCGCAGCAAATCGCAGAAAAATTCCCCCTGCATGGCGCGGGTCAGGTCATCCACCTGCTTTTCCTGGCATCGGGCATCCCGGGAGGACAGCGTGCGCCGCGCGCTGCTGATCTCCCGCCTCAAACGCTCTTCATCGCGAGCTGTTTCCATACCCAGCAGCTCCGGCCTGCGGGACAGATAGGAAAAAAACCGTTTTCCCTCTCCCACCGACAAAAGCGACGACACCGCATCAAACCTGCCTTTTGAGAGCAGCTCGATGCCCTCCTGCGCACTCGACGCAATGGTCGGATGTTCAAAGCCCAGCGTTTCCCACTCGGTATATCGCGCGTACAGCGCACGGATTTCCTCCCGATCGGAAACCAGCAGCAATCTATACATGGCGCCTCCATGAATGAATTCCACTTGTGGAATAACAAAATAGCTCGACTATCATTATAAATGAAAATGCCGTGCCAGGCAAGCCCAAGAATGCCTTTTTTGCCGCCGGATGAGATCCTCCGTCGCGCACAAAGGCCGCCCGGAAACACGGCGGGCGCTTCCGAGCGGCCCTTTCCATCGTATTACGCCCTCCCTGGCGGCTCAGTCAAGCCCAAGCCGCTTGAAAATATCCTCGACATGTTTGTAATGATAGCGGATATCAAAGCAGGCATCCAGCTCCTGCTGCGTCAGATGCTCGCGCACAACGGGCTCCTGCTCGATGAGCTCGCGGAACGGACGCTGCTCCTGCCAGGCGCGCATGGCGTTGCGCTGCACACAGTCATACGCCGTCTCGCGCAGCATGCCCTTTTCAATGAGGGTCAGGAGCACATGCTGCGAATTGGTCAGGCCATACGACATGCTCATGGAGCGCAGCATGTTCTCCGGATAGACAAACAGGTCGCCCAAGATGCGTGTCATCAGCGTGAGCATGTAGTCAAGCAGCTGCGTGGCATCCGGCAGAATGATGCGCTCGACGGAAGAGTGGCTGATGTCGCGCTCATGCCACAGCGCCACATCCTCCATCGCCGCCAGCGCATACCCGCGCAGCACGCGCGACAGCCCGCAGACCTTTTCGCAGTTGATCGGGTTGCGCTTATGCGGCATGGCGGAGGAACCCTTCTGCCCTGCGCGGAACGGCTCTTCCACTTCGCGCAGTTCCGTCTTTTGCAGGCCGCGCACCTCCGTGGCATATTTTTCCAGGCAGGAACCGATGATGGCGATTGTGGAGAGCAGCTCGGCATAGCGGTCGCGCTGGAGAACCTGGGTGCTGATGGGCGAGGCCTCCAGCCCCATCTTTTCGCAGACATACTGCTCCACAAACGGGTCAACGTTGGCGTATGTCCCCACCGCGCCGGAAATTTTGCCCACGCGCGTGATTTTGTGCGCATGCTCCATGCGCTCCATGTTGCGCTGCATCTCGGCATACCACAGGGCAAACTTGAGGCCCAGGGTGGTCGGCTCGGCGTGCACGCCGTGCGTGCGCCCCATGCAGGGCGTCATTTTGTATTGAACAGCCTGTCTGGCCAGCACATCGATGAGCCGGCGCATATCCGCTTCCAGGATGTCACACGCCTGGGAAACAATGCTTGAAAGCGCGGTATCGACCACGTCCGTGCTGGTCAGGCCAAAGTGCAGGTATTTGGATTCCTCCCCCAGGCTCTCGGCCACGCAGCGCGTAAAGGCGACCACATCGTGCCGGGTGGATTCTTCAATCTCTTCAATGCGCTCCACGGTAAAGCGGGCGTTTTTGCGCATGGCCTCCGCCGCCTCAGCGGGCACCTTGCCCAGCTTCACCCAGGCATCCGTGGCGTTGAGCTCCACCTCAAGCCAGGTTTCAAACTTCTTTTGCTTGGTCCACAGCGCGGCCATCTCCGGGCGGGTATAGCGGTCGATCATCAGTCGTTTCCTCCCATCAGGCGGCGCAGGATCTCCTGATAGGCGTCCTCCACATCGCCCAGATCCCGGCGGAAACGGTCCTTATCGAGCTTCTCGCCCGTCTTGCTGTCCCAAAAACGGCAGGTATCCGGCGAAATCTCATCCGCCAGCACGATGCGGCCCTCAAAGCGGCCGAATTCCAGCTTGAAATCAATCAGCTCAATGCCCAGCTCTTTGAGATAGGCGGTGAGCAGCTCATTGACGCGCAGCGCCATGGAAGAGATGGTCTTCATCTCTTCCTCCGTGGCCAGGTGGATCGCGGCGATATGATAATCGTTGATCATCGGGTCGCCCAGCTCATCGCTCTTATAGCAGTATTCAAGCACCGTGCTGGCCAGCTTTGTGCCCTCCGGCAGGCCCAGCCGCTTGGAAAGGCTGCCCGCCGCAATGTTGCGCACGATGACCTCAATGGGCACAATGGATACACGGCGCACCAGGCTGTCGCGCTCGTTGAGCTGCTGCACAAGATGGGTTTCGATGCCGTTTTTCTCCAGCATGTTAAACAGATGGTTGCTCACCAGGTTGTTGACAACGCCCTTTCCCACGATCGTGCCCTTCTTCAGGCCGTTAAACGCGGTGGCGTCATCCTTATAGTGAATCACCGCCAGGGTGGGATCATCCGTTGCAAAGACCTGCTTTGCCTTTCCCTCA
>DVMG01000079.1 GCA_018715105.1 Candidatus Ventricola intestinavium | reverse complement strand
GCGAATCCTCCTTCTCTTTTTTAGATTTCTTAAAAAACGGAACGGGAAATTTCGCGCGTGAAACGATCGTGCTTCGGGCATGCTAATGGCTGAGGTGAGCAAATGGATACAAAACGGCGAAGCGGCATGATGATGCTGGCAGTGGGCCTGCTGGCGGCCATCGCTTTCATCAGCTTTGACAGGGATGGAGGCGTTCGGACCAAAACGGTCTATGCCCAGGGCGAATACGTGCGCGAGCTGGAAGGCGTGATAAGCCCGTTTTCTGACGTGGTCGAGGTTGTCATGCCCTGCGTGGTGGGTGTTAGCAACCGGGCCAATACATACAGCATTGTCAGCGGACAGACCGAACTGGTTGAGCAGGCCACGGGTTCAGGCGTGGTGGTGACCACACAGGGGCATGTCGTCACCAATTACCACGTTATTGAAGGCGCCAGCGATGTGCAGGTGCTGAGCCAGGGCCAGTATCTGCAGGCCGAAGTGGTGGGGTATGACGAGCTGACGGATCTGGCCGTGCTGCGTGTGACGGAAGACGTCAATCTGCCGGCGGTCAAAATGGGCGATCCCGAACAGGTGCGTGCCGGAGATTGGGCCATTGTGATCGGCAATCCTCTGGGCAAGCAATTTGCCGATACGGTTACGGTAGGGGTCGTTTCGGCGCTTAATCGTGAGCTCGAGGGATCTTCCATTGTCAAGATGATCCAGACCGACGCGGCCATCAACTCCGGAAACAGCGGCGGAGGCATGTTTAACACGCGCGGCGAGCTGATCGGCATTCCGTCCCTCAAGTTCAGTTCTTCCGGAAGCCGGGATGTCGCCAGCATCGAGGGCATTGCCATGGCCATCCCCATGGATGTGGTGCAGCCGATCGTCAACAGCATCATCCAGTATGGAAAGGTGACAAGGCCGAAACTTGGAATCTCCGTCATGACGCTGCGCGGAAGCGCGGAACCGACAGAAGGAATGATCCCTGCCGGCGTTTATGTCAGCGCCGTCACGGAAGGGGGGCCTGCGGCAAAAGCGGGCATCCAGGTGGATGACATCATCCTGGCCGTGGATGGGGAAAGAGTCACGCTGCACACCGATCTGACGAATCATATCGCGGCAAAGCAGGCAGGGGAGAGTGTCACGCTGCAGATTTACCGCATTCCCAACCTGGCAAAGCTTACCGTGCAGGACAGGATTCCCGCAGGCGAGCTGCTGGATGTGACGGTGGAGCTGCAGCTTCCCGCCGACGAGACATAAACGATCCTCCTTTTTAACCGCGCTCCGGGTATCGATAGGAACGCGGTTTTTTTGAATTTCCCGGCCGGGAACGTTTTGTGCGCAGCAGGGGGCAAGAATAACCGGCGTGCAAAGCGACCACACTAGTCAAGGAAGATGAATGTGAAACGGAGGCGCTATGGATGCAAAACCGACATACACTCATTCCCTATGCTTTGGAGACCGTTGCGAGGCCCGGCTCTCATGAGATCCGCGTGCGCAGGCCGCCGGATGGGTTTCGAATTCGCAATGAAAGGGGAAGCTGTGATGGAAAACAAGAATAATCAGACGGGAAAACAAAGAGCAATCGAGGAATACAGCAAGCTTGTTGAGCGCCTTGCTCCCAAAAGCGACATGGCTCAGGGGCTCTGGCGCGCATTTATAACAGGCGGCGCAATCTGCGTGCTGGGACAGATCATCACGGATTTTTTTGCCTACGGACTCAAATGGGGAATGCAGAGCGCTGCGACCGCCACAAGCATCTGCCTCATTTTTCTGTCGGCGCTGCTTACCGGGCTGGGTGTTTATGACCGGATCGGCAAGTATGCGGGCGCAGGAAGCATTGTGCCCATTACGGGGTTTGCAAATTCGGTCGTCGCGCCTGCCATGGAGTTCCGGCGTGAGGGACTTGTCATGGGCGTAGGCGCAAAGATGTTTACGCTCGCCGGGCCCGTGCTGGTATACGGCATTGGTTCGTCCATTCTTGTGGGTCTGATCTGCTTTTTCTGGGGGTGATGGATGTGAGCAAGCGAATCGGCCGGCAGACCGTGGCCTTGCCTTCCAAACCGGGAATCCTTTCCTGGGCCAGCGTTGCGGGACAGAAAGAGAAGGAAGGCCCCTACGGCAGCAAATTTGACATCATCATTCCCGATGAACTCAATGGCGAGCAGTCTTTTGAAGCCGCCGAGCGGGCGATGCTCGAACAGGCGGTCAAGCTGAGTGCGCAGAAAGCGGGGCGCAGCACGCAGGAGCTTCAGATGCTGCTCAGCGGCGATTTGCTCAATCAGATCATCTCTGCCGGTTTTGCCGCCCGCAATCTGGGCATTCCATTCTACGGGCTCTATGGCGCATGCTCCACCATGAGCGAATCGCTTTCTCTGGGAGGGATGCTTGCCGATGGAGGCTTTGCCGACACGCTGGCATGCGCCACATGCAGCCATTTCTGTACGGCAGAGCGTCAATACCGCGCGCCGCTCGAACTGGGCAACCAGCGTACGCCGACAGCGCAATGGACGGTAACCGGCGCCGGAGCCGTCCTCGTGTGCGGCGGCCCCGCAGCCAAGGGGGCCCAAGCGGTCCTGACACACACCACATGCGGGCGCGTCATTGATCTGGGCATTACGGATCAAAACAACATGGGCGCAGCGATGGCGCCGGCGGCCGCGGATACCATTGCCGTCCATCTCAGGGATATGGGCCGGAGTTTTGACGATTATGATCTCGTTGCCACCGGTGACCTGGGGCACCTGGGAAAGGATCTGCTGATCGAGCTTCTGAAAAAAAAGGGAATATCCGTGCAGGAAAAGAAACTCTTTGACTGCGGCTGTGAGATTTTCGATGCGCGGCAGGATACGCATGCGGGCGGAAGCGGCTGCGGCTGTGCGGCCAGCATGCTCTGCGCGCATCTTCTGCCGGAAGTCTCATCCGGGAGGCTGAAACGCATCCTGTTCATGGCGACGGGGGCATTGCTGAGCCCGACAACCACCATGCAAGGCGAAAGCGTGCCCGGTGTTGCGCACGCCGTGGTGATTGAGCACGTGGAGGGATGAACGATGCTGGATATGATCTTCATGTATATCAAAGCGTTTGTAGTTGGCGGGATCCTCTGTGCGATTGGCCAGATCCTGATCCTCAAAACGCAACTGACCAGCTCACGCATCCTGGTAGGATACGTGACCGCCGGGGTGATTCTAGGAGCTCTGGGTTTGTATAAACCTCTCATTGATTTCGCGGGCGCAGGGGCAACGGTTCCCCTCACGGGCTTTGGGTACTCCCTGGCCCACGGAGCGATGGAAGCGATTGAGACAGACGGCATTCTGGGCGCTTTTACAGGGGGCGTGACCGCGGCGGCGGGAGGCATTGCAGCGGCGGTATTCTTTGGCTACCTGGCCGCCATTCTCTTTAAACCCAAGATGAAATCGTAAAACCTTCCTTCCGCTGCAGGCAAAGCGGCGTGAGGGGGAAAGGGGATCGTCCCGGTTGCACCACGCTGCCGGCGGAAAGCGCTGTTTACAAACGGGGAGAAATATGCTATAGTGGCTCGTGCGCCCGCGAAAACGCATTTCCAAAGCCTACACGGCAAACAACGCCCAGGCGGATGAATGCGCTTGTCGGGGCCTGGAGGAGGAAAACCCATGCTTGAATTACGCAAGCTCCATGAAACACAGATGCGGATGCTCTATGCCGGGCAGATGCGCCGGGATTTTCCGCCAAGTGAACTCAAGGAACTTGGCACGATTCTCGGACTCATGCGCAGGGGCGTATATGAGCCGTTGGGCGTGTATGACGGCGAAATGCTGGCGGCGTACACCCTGATCTATCGACCTGAAGCAGGGAGGATGCTGCTGCTTGACTATTTAGCCGTGGAGCCGACACGGCGCGGCTGCGGAACCGGCGGCGAAGTTCTGAACCTGCTGCGCACTCATTATTCCGGCTGCGCGTCCGCGCTGATGATTGAATGCGAGCGTCCGTGCTCCGCGCCTGACCGGGAAACGGCCAGCCGAAGAATCCGCTTTTATGAGCGTGCGGGCGCCAAGCTGACATCCGTCCGCATCGCTCTTTTTGACGTGGAATACAGCATCCTGGTTCTGCCCTGTGACGACGCATGGGATGAAGCGGGGGATTGGGCGGAGCAGATTCTTTCGCTTTACCGGCAGATGTTGCCGCCCCATCTGTTTGAGCGTCACGTGCGGCTCCTCCGGGCATAAACAGCCGGCTAGCAAAGCCGATCCGGTTTCTTTCTAAAAGAGATAACAAGGTCCCCGCTCTGCCGGATAAAAACGGCAGGGCGGGGGCCAATCGTCGTGATCTCATGCAGAAGGGGAACATGGCTTCGCTTTTCAGGACACGGTATACTCCGGTTCTGAATCGATAACCAGCTTTTCCCCATCATAATCCACCGTCAGTACGGTGCGGGGCTGAATATCTTCGCTGATGATCTTACGTGCGATGAGGGTTTCCACTGCGCGCTGCATGAAGCGCTTGAGCGGACGGGCGCCGTATACGGGATCATATCCCTGCGCAACGATAAACGCACGTGCGGCGGGGGTAAGGGCCATAGAAAGCTGTTTATCCTTCAGGCGGCGGTTCAAATCCGCCACCTGAAGATCGACGATGCTGTCAATCTCCGAGCGGGTCAGCGGCTTGTAGAAGACGATCTCGTCAAGCCGGTTGAGGAATTCCGGACGGAATTGCGTCTTGAGCATGCCTTCCACCTGCTTGCGGGCGGCTTCGGTGATCTGACCCTTCGAGTCGATCCCCTCCAGAATCGCGGAGGAGCCGAGGTTGCTTGTCAGAATGATGATGGTGTTCTTAAAGTCCACCGTGCGTCCCTGTGAATCGGTGATGCGCCCATCGTCCAGCACCTGCAGCAGCACGTTAAACACATCCGGATGCGCCTTTTCAACCTCGTCAAAGAGCACAACGGCATACGGCCTGCGGCGCACCGCTTCCGTCAGCTGGCCCCCTTCATCATAGCCCACGTATCCGGGAGGCGCGCCGATCAGGCGGGAAACGCTGTGCTTTTCCATGTATTCGCTCATATCCAGGCGAACCATGTTCTTTTCGTCGTCAAACAGCGCTTGGGCGAGCG
>DVMG01000078.1 GCA_018715105.1 Candidatus Ventricola intestinavium | reverse complement strand
CGTGTGGCGGAATTCATCCTCCAGGATTTCCAGCGCATGCTCCAGATGTCCTTTTTTCCAGAGGATGATGGCGTAATTGACATGGAGATCCACCTTGTCCCCGGGCGTCAGGCCCGGCGTTTTTTCCATTTTCTTGAGCACCTCAAGCGCCCGGTCAAACTGGCCCGTGCGGATGAGCAGGATGCTGTATCCACGCAGCAGGCGCGGCTTGTCCATGCCTTTGCCGTAGGCCTCGTTATAAAGTTCCAGGGCTTTGCGGTAGTCGCCCTTGCTGTGCGCGGTCAGCGCCTTGTTTCCCGTGATGTTGCCCATGAAGCTCATGATGCTGTCCCTCCCGTTTTCATTTGGTTTTCCCGCGCGGTCATCCCCGCCTGTTTTCTTTTAAGACGCATGATCCGCCTGCGCAGAGCCTCCGCCTGCGCGTCATCCTCCCCGCCCAGCATCTGCGTGTTGAGCGCAAAGGCCAGCGCAGCGCTGGCGCATGCAAGCGCCTGCGGAATATCATGCGCCACGTGCTCGTAATACTTGGCAAGCTCCGTATAAGGCCACGTGCCGCCCTCCCCGCGGGCGATCATCTCCTGAAGGGAGGCCACCGCTTTCCCCCATTCCCTGCCGCGCCGGTAGCTGATGGCCAGGTGCATGCGCGCCTGGGAGGACATCGAACTGTGCCCCAGGATTTTAAAGCACGCACGTGCCTGCTGCGTGCGCCCACCGCGCATCAGCGTGCGCCCCACGCCGAACAGATCCTGCGCATGGCTCAGCGCCTGCGGGCTGCGATAAACCGCGCATAGATGGCCGGTCAGGGCGGCCAGGCTTTTCACATCCTGCAGATTGTGGCGCAGCACATCCTCCAGCAACGCGAATTCACCCGTTCGCAGGTAATCAAAGTATCGCTGGGGAACCTGCGCGCCAGGCAAATCGTCCTCCCTCGCCATGCCGAGCACGTCCTCTTCCAGCGCAGACAGGCTGCATCGCTTCAGGCGCAGCTTATATACGCGCCGCGCCGCATGCAGCAGATCCAGATGCGGATACTGCGTCACCTGCAGGCGAATGCGGTTGAGCACCATCCGCGATTCAAGAAGCGGCAGGTCAAAGCTCTTTCCGTTGAATGTGATCAGCGTATCCGCCCGGTCAAAAAGCCCTGCGATTTCCCGAAGCACCGCCCCTTCCTGCGGATAATCCCGCAGGACATATTGGCGGATCACCATGCCGCGCTCCTCCAGCCATCCCACGCCGATCAAAAAGGCCACCGTCCCGGCGCCGCCGCTCAGTCCCGTCGTCTCCGTATCCAGAAAGAGCAGGCGGGAGAGATCCAGACGGACGCCGGTAAACAGCGGATCGCATGCGCGCACCTCTTCAAGCGTCACATGCTCGATGCCGTGCAGCTCCTCCAGCGGCACCATGTGCTCCCGCATGAAGAAGGGCTGTGCCTGCGCCGCGGGGGGCGCCGGGCGTGCGCTCTGCGGGGTGCCGCCGGTCACCGCCATCAGCCGCTCACGTAAGCTTCTCATAGGGCCATCAGCCTTTCCGTGAGCAGAAGCGCTGTCTGCTTGCCGCGCTCCCCCACCTCAGCCGCCGGCCCCACGCAGGATGGGCAGCCCGCTTCGCACGGACAGGCCGCAATCAGCGCGCGTACATCGTCAAAAATCAGGCTGCGCATGCCGTATACGCGCTCGCTCAGGCCGATGCCTCCCGCATAGTTGTCAAACACGATGATTGTAGGCAGCCGGGTAAACGGATCCCGAACGCGGTACTGCACGCAGATATCCCCCGGCGAACACATCAGATACAGCGGGATGATCTGCCTCAGGGCGTAGGCAATGCCCAGCATGCCGCCCTGCAGGTCATCCATGGACAGGCCGCCGGTCACCTGCCCGTCAAGCGCCCACCAGCATGCGTTGGTCGGCATCTCCAGTTCCGGCAGATCCACGGGGCCAAAGCCGAGCGTCTCCTGGGTATCAAGCTTGAATTTTTTAAACATCGTCACGAGCCATGTGACCAGCACTTCGCCATAGGAAAGCGATCCCCCGCCGAGGGGCTGCTCTTTGAGCACGTCGAGCACTTTGACGCTCGTGTTCAAATCCGCGTCCGTGTAGTAATCCACATCCACGCTGCGGACATACGCCTTTTTTTCAGTGAAATCAAGCTTTTCCACCTGATATTGCTGTCCTTCATGCATGTAGATGGCATGCTCGTGCAGCAGCATGGGCACGGTGTAGCGATCCATTTCCCCAATCACCGCGCGATGCTCCGGCCGCGTGATATCGATGATCACAAAATTTTCGCTTGTCACCGAGCGCAGAGACAGATCCGCCGCGGGAAATTCCTCCGCCATCCAGTAATACCGGCCGCCCGTGTGGTTTAGGATGCGCTCCTCGCAAAGGTAATCCAGAAGCTCCTGGGTGGAGACCCCCGGCGCATAGCTTTCCTCGTCTTCAAACGGAAGCTCATAGGCCGCGCACTTGACATGATTGAGCAGCACATAGAGATTATCCGGATGGATCAGCGCATTTTCCGGCGAGCGGCCGAAGAAATAGGCCGGATGGTTCACAATATACTGATCCAGCGCCGAGGAAGACGCGACCATCACGGTCAGCGACGTGTTTTTTCTTCGCCCCGCCCGGCCCGCCTCCTGCCATGTACTGGCGATGGAGCCGGGATAACCGCACATCACGCATGCATCCAGCTGACCGATATCAATGCCCAGCTCCAGCGCGTTGGTGGAAACCACCGCGCGGATCTCCCCCTTTCTCAGGCCGCGCTCAATTTCTCTGCGCAGCGTGGGCAGATAGCCTCCGCGATAGCCGCGCACGCGCCCCGCCTGGCCAAGCGGGTCCCGCACCCGCTCCTTCAGGTGGCGCGTGAGCACTTCCACCGTCAGCCTGGATTTGCCAAAGACGATGGTGGAAATATCGTTATCCACCAGCATGGAAGCAATGCGCAGGGTCTCCTGCAGCACGGATTTGCGAATGCCCAGCTGCCGGTTGACCACCGGCGGATTGTAAAACACAATGTGCTTTTCCCCGGATGCTGCGCCGCTCTGGTCAATCAGCTCCATCTTACGGCCGGTCAGCATCTGCGCCAGCTCGCCGGGGTTGGCAATCGTGGCCGAGCAGACGATAAACTGCGGGTTTGAGCCATAAAAACGGCAAAGCCGCGTCAGCCTGCGGATGACATTGGCCAGATTGGAGCCGAACACGCCCCGGTAGGCATGGATCTCGTCGATGACCACAAAGCGCAGGTTTTCAAAGAGCTTGACCCACTTGGTGTGGTGCGGCAGAATGCCCGAATGCAGCATGTCCGGATTGGTAACGACGATGTGCCCGGCCTGACGCACCTGCCTGCGTGCAGCGGCAGGGGTATCCCCGTCGTACGTATAGGTCTTGACATCCACCCCCATGGCTTCGATGAGCTCATAGAGCTCCGACACCTGGTCGGCGGACAGCGCTTTGGTCGGGAACAGGTACAGCGCGCGGGCATCCGGGTTTTCAAGGATACCGGACAAAACAGGCAGATTATAGCACAGCGTTTTTCCGGAGGCCGTGGGCGTCACCACACAGATGTCCTTTCCCTCGCGCGCCCAGTCAAACGCCTGCCTCTGGTGTGTATAGAGCCGGTGGATTCCCCGCGCAGCCAGGACGGGAGCCAGGCGCGGGTCGAGCCCGTCCGGGAAAGGGGCATACTGCGCCTCCCGGGCCGGAATCGTCTGCCAGCTCGTCACATTTTCCATAAAGGAAGGCGTACCTTTCAGCCTGCCGATGAGCTGTTCAAGGTTCACGGTTCTGCCGCCTCCTTTCGGTTGCGTGCGCGCACACGGGCCAGAGCAAGCCCGCAGATGGAAAAATACGTGGACAGGAGGATCGGCTGCGTCACGTTGATCAGCATGATGATCAGGTATCCGGCCAGAGAGCCGAACAATCCGCAGAGGAGGGGATCCTCCCCTGCCCGGCGAAGGAGCGTCCGAACCATGAAGGCATAAAACGCAAGGAAAGCGCCCATGCCGAACAGGCCGCATGTGAGCAGCATCTGAAGCGGCTGGCAGTGCGGATCATTGAAAACGCCGCCCGCACGGGCGATCATGCTGGGATCGTCAAAATAGGGTTCAAGCGTGCTCAGTGTGGTTTCCATTCCCCTGCCAAAGAGCTTTTCCAGGAGCGTGTAATCCCCAAAGGCGCGCATGGAGCGAATCC
>DVMG01000017.1 GCA_018715105.1 Candidatus Ventricola intestinavium | reverse complement strand
TTTTCACCGTCACAGCAATGCTGGAATAGAATGTGGGATCCTTCAGCAGCCTTTGATAATTGGCCAGCCCGACAAAGGAACTCGTAAAAGTCATCATGTTGGTGCTGGTCAGGCTGGTATAAAACGTCTTGAGAAAGGGATACAGCCGGAAAAAGGCCAGGCCCGCCATAAAGGGGAGCACAAACAGCAATCCATAAAGGCCCTTTCGTCCGGCCCTGCTGTGCTTGATCTTCACGATGCTCCTTCTCCTCTCGTCCTTTTTAGACAAGAAGGGCGTCCGGACCGGACAGGACCGGACGCCCCATGCTTTTTAACTTGTTTGCAGGCATGCCTGATTTACTGCAGCTGGATTTCCGGTGCGTAGCTCTGGCAGTCAAACTGAAAGGTGGCGATGGCTTCCTCCAGGCTCTGCAGGCCGGTGGCATAGCTCACGACAGAGGCCAGCAGATAGTTGGTGAAATATTCATCGTAGGGCGAAAATGCGTCGGAGTTGACCCCTTTCTCCAGCTGAGAGGTCCAGTAGGCGTAGGCGTTCTGTCCGCCCAGGTACTGGAACGGCTCGAAAATGGAAGCTTCCTCCTCGCTCATGGCAGACACCGTGGCATGTGTATTCTTGTTGGACGTATAGTCGCCAAAGTTAGACGCATAGCTGAGCTGGAAGTCCGGATCGGTCAAGACATACTTGATGAAAACGTAGGCTTCTTCAACATGATCCGACTGGGAAGAAATGCCGAACCAGGAACCCCCGCCCACAAACGGGTACGGCCCCTCGCAGACGGCCCAGTCTCCCGCCTGATCCGGGAAATTGGGCATGATGTTGTAGTTCAATCCCCAGGTCGGCAGGCAGTAGGCAAACACTTCCCCGTTGAGAATCGCGGCATTGAGTGCGGTGGTGTCATTGCGGATTTTGAGGCAATAATCGTTGTCATAGAATATCTTGGTCAGCTCATAGATTTCCCGGATGCCGTCGCCGGTGTTCAGAACGTTGTCGATGAGGAATCCGCCGGCGTTGGTGTTGAGCAGATAATTGATATCCTGTGCGGCGTCGCCAAAGAGTTTCACACGGCCGTCCGATTTCTGCTTAAGGGTCTCGGCAGTCTCCACGATCGTCGCGGTGTCGGCAAACAGTTTCTGAATCTCGGCCGGATCATCGGTGCCGAAATACTCCTGAGCCAGGCTGCGGCGGTAATAGATACCCCCGACTGGGCACTGCCACGCCAGGGCGCGCAGGGAACCATCCTCCGCGGTGCCCACGTCTACCACATAATCCTCCAGTTCGTCCGTCCAGGATGCGTCTGACAACGTATTCAGATCCAGGTAGATGTTGTCCCCGGCGTTGACAAGCGCCTTGACAAACTGCGTACGGCAGGCGAACAGATCCGGAACGTCCGTGCCGGACATGGCGGTCGTGATGATCCTCTCCTGCAGCTCGGTAGACGGAACCTCGATCAGCTCAATTTTGATGTTGGGATATACCTTGTTGAATTCCTCGATCATGTAATTGGGCTGGGCTGTGGACTGCACCATAAAGGTGAGCGTGGCGTTATAGGATTCCGGATCCTTCTCGCCAAATCCTTCGGCCAGGATGGTTGCGCACGAAAGCACCATCATGAGCGCCAGTACCAGAGCGACGGTTTTTTTCATTGTTTCATGCCTCCTTTTTTATCGATTCAACTCCTGCGCCGGAGTGAATTCCATCAGTCTTCGCAGTGGCATGTGTCCAGGCGCGTGACGACATCGCACATGTGCGCGCACATCCAGTGATAGACGCTGTGCGGCTCTTTGTCTCTGAGCCCACGCAGAACCATTTCGTGCATCAGGATGCTGTCACCGCGGACACTCGGGTAAACGATGGTGCGAAGCGGCCCCTTCATGATCTGTGTCACGCACTGTTCAATGCTGATGAGAACCGGGTTGCGCGTGATCTCCACAAACACCTCATGATAGCGCATATCCGCCTGCAGGAATCCATCTTCGTCGTCCATCTTGTCGCAGCGCTTCATCTCCTCGACGAGTTCCGTCAATTCCTGCAGCTGCTCCTGTGTGCACAGATCACAGACGCACGAACTGGCGGCCTCGCACTGGATCGCCTTTTGAAGCTGGTAAACGTTCAGCGCGTCGTATTTACTGAGAATGACCATTGGAAAAATGTTTTTAAGGTAAAACGTCAGGTCAACCGATTTGACATAGGAGCCATCGCCATGCCGGGACTCAATGATGCCCAACGCGTTGAAACGGTTCAGCGCCTGACGCAGCGAATTGCGGCTCACCTGCATTTTTGCCGCCAGCTCATTTTCAGATGGGATTTTTGAGCCGATTTTCCACTCACCGGAGACAATATGCTGCATGATTTCATCAAAAATGGTGTCAACCACATTATTTTGCGGAATGGGTTTAATCATACGTACCTCCTGTCAGGCAAATTTGTAACTTGTCTCACAAGTTGTTTTGAGTATAGCATTGAATCTTTCTCTTGTCAACGCCTTTTTTGAATATTTCATCCAGAAAAAATCGAATTGTTTTATTGCATATGGTTTTTAGTTATGATACAATTTGAAGACAGACATCGATTCTTTCCCTGTCCGGCCCCCTGACCCTTCTGACCTCTCCGAGGAGTGAGTGCAATGATCGGCGTGCAATCCTTTGGCCTAAGCCCCGTCATGGCGGCCGACTTGAGCGGCACCCTGCGCAAACTGGCCGAAATCGGTTTTGATTTCATCGAGCCCATGCTGACGCTTGAAACGGTTCATGGCGGCATCCCGCCCTATCTGACCGCAATCGACCAATTTCCCGCCCTTGCGGCGCAGATTCAAAGCCACGGGCTGCGTCTTCAAAGCGTGCACGTGGAACCCTCCATACGTGGCCGCATCTTATCCCCCGAGGAGCTTTCAAACGGCCTTCGGCTGCTGCATCAGTCCTTTGGATTGACAGAATTCGTTGTCAGTGCCAAATTTTCGGACGAGGCATCCGCCCGGTTCTGGGGAAAACTTCTGCGGGATACGGCCCGGCGTCTGGCCGGCACCCCCTGCCGCGTGCTGTATCACAACCATGACAGCGAAACACGGCCCGTGGCAAAGGGCCAGGCGCTCGTGCCGGCCATGGATTTCTTTCTTGAGGAAGCCGCAGGCGAAGTGCCGCTTGAACTGGATATCGGATGGGCAGGCATGTACGCAGATGAAGTTGAGATCGTCAAGCGGTATGCATCCTCCATCCGCATTCTCCACCTGAAAGATTTTGTTGCAGGTTCCCGTGGCCGCTATACTTGTGCTACAAGTACGAAGTCCTGTTTTGCTCCGGCGGGAACCGGCGAAATCCAAACCGAGGCTGTCCTGCAAATGCGCCATGCCCTGCCTCTTTTCTCCGGAAACGTCGTCATTGATCAGAATCAGAGCGAACAGGATCTCTTTGAGGATCTCCGGGTGGGCTTTCACACCATCCGCCGCCTTCTTGAGGCGACCGATAAGCCGCAGCACCGGTCAACCCACGAGTTCAAATCCCATGTTTCTTTTTGACAGGAAAACTTCCATATAAAAAACCTCCATTCTATATGGAGGGCATCCTCATAAACAGCCGCACCCCTGGCATCTTCTGAGCAGAGGCACGGCTGTTTTCACATTTTGTCCTTTCCAAATCCTTTTGTGCGGCTTCGGCCCCGGGCGCAGAGCCGCAGGACGGCGGCTTTCCGATCCAGCGAATCCCCTCACATGACGGACAACCCTTTCGCCATATCATGGATGGCCGGGAGGTGTTGCTCCTATGAGGACCAAGGAACCCATTCATGTCGTCCTTTACAGCCCTGCAACCCAGCAAGGGCAACACGAGCTCGCGTCGCGCGTCTCCACTGCACACGCAAATGCCGTTGTCAGCCACATTCGAAAGCTGAACTGCCCTGTCCGGCAGAAATTGGCCCTGATCGATGCGGTCATCCAAATCGTCCAAGATCAGCAGGGCAGCCCGTGAAGCAGAACGCCGGATGATTTCCTTTCTTGTCTTTATCGGTGAAAAAACGAATCCTGTCGAATTGCCTTATTCCCCATCCGATATAAACTCTTCTTTTTGATTTGACACGGCTTTATTCCGATTTTCAAACGGTGTAAGGCCGGTTTTCATATTCCTCCGTTCATCCTGCAAAGGGCCGAATCATGAACTCCC
>DVMG01000077.1 GCA_018715105.1 Candidatus Ventricola intestinavium | reverse complement strand
GGAATCCATGGAAAAAGGAAGGTTCCCTGGAGAGAGAGGAAGCGGATGCCGGCAAACGGAAATGCCTCTTTCGGACGGATTTTTGATGAAAGAGCGATAAAAGAGCAATGAAAGAGCAAGTGGGAGAAGGGAAAATGACCGAAAATCAGAGCATGGAAAGTGCAGAGGCTTTAACCGGCTTGTTTGATACGCATGCGCATCCCACAGACGGCCGGTTTGACAGCGACCGGGCCGAGGTGATCGCCCGCATGCGTGCGGCGGACATGCTGTGCATGTGTGTGGGCGCGGACATGGCCTCCAGCGCGGCGAGCGTGGAGCTGGCGCGCCGGAATGAAGGAATCTATGCCGCCGTGGGCGTGCACCCGCATGACGCGAAAAATTTTACGGAAGAGGATGTTCCCCAGCTCACTGCCTGGCTGACGCAGGAGGAAAAAGTCAAGGCCCTCGGTGAAATCGGGCTTGACTATTATTACGATCTCTCGCCGCGGGATGTGCAAAGGGATGTGTTTGCCCGCCAGCTTGAAATGGCCTACGCGCTGCGTATGCCCGCCATTTTGCATGTCCGGGATGCGCATGGGGATACCCTTGACGTGCTGCGCGCGCAGAAAGACCGCCTGCCGCCGTGCGTTGTGCACTGTTGCTCCGCCAGCTGGGAAAGCGCCAAGGTGTATCTGAATCTGGGATGCATGCTTTCCTTTGCCGGGCCGGTGACGTTCAGGCGCTCGGTCAACCTGCAGGAAGTGGCGCGCAACGTGCCGATTGACCGCCTGATGATCGAGACGGACAGCCCATATCTTTCCCCGGAGCCTGTACGCGGACGCCGGAATGAGCCGGCAAATGTCGCTCATATCTGCCGCTTCCTTGCCGGGCTGCGCGGAATGGACGCGCAGGCTCTGTGCGACGTGACGCGTGAAAATGGGAAGCGGTTTTACCGGATCGCGCAGGCGTGAGGCACCCGCAAGGCGGCTGAGGGCGAACTTTGAAGAAAACGTGTCGGCAGAGTGACTTTTGTGAGCCCCTATAAAAGGGCTTGCCAAAGCCCCGTGTTGTGGGGTAAAATATAGAAAATGAGATTCGAGGAGGTTTCTCCCATGCCTGTTTCCAACATTCTCGATACCGCCAAGGTCAAGATGGAAAAGACCAAGGATGTGCTGCGGGCGGATCTGATGGCCATTAGAGCCGGGCGCGCCAATCCTCAGCTGCTGGATCGCATTACGGTTGACTATTACGGCACGCCCACCCCGCTGAAAAACGTGGCCAATATCTCCGCGCCGGAACCGCGCGTTTTGCAGATCAATCCCTGGGATCCCAAGATGGTCAAGGATATTTCCAAGGCTATTCTGGCCAGCGATCTGGGGCTTACCCCTTCCAACGACGGCAAGGTCATCCGCCTGATGCTTCCGGAATTGACCGAAGAGCGCCGCAGGGAACTGACCAAGATTGTGCGCAAGACATCGGAGGAGAGCAAGGTTGCCATCCGCTCGATCCGCCGCGACGCTGTCGACCAGGTGAAAAAGCTGAAAAAGAACAGCGAAATCACAGAGGATGATCAAAAGAAGGCCGAAGACGATATCCAGAAGCTGACGGACGCGGCGATCAAGGATATCGACAAGATCAACGCGGAGAAGGAAAAGGAGATCATGGACGTCAAATGATGACACGGCTGCTGGGGCTGGAGCTTTCGCTGGCGCTTGCCATGCTGGAGCGGCAGGGAATCACGCCCACGGTGGTGCAGACGCGCTCGCCTCGGCGCAAAGGAGAGGAGGGAACCCTGCGGGTTGTCCATGCGTCGGATGACGCAAGGCAGCTGACGGTTTGCCGGTTTCTGGATCCTCTTGACGATTCGCTTGCAGGGCGGCCTGACAGCGTGACTTGAGAACGGCGGGTTTCGTCGGGGCGGCGCTCCGCGAATCCCGCTTTTTGCATGATGACGGCATGGGAGGATAGGTATGGCGATTTTCGGCAAAGATGAGGCAAAGAACGATGCGCGCGCGGCCGCCCGGCCGCAGGAAGAAAAGCTGCCGCGCCACGTGGCCATCATCATGGATGGCAACGGGCGCTGGGCCCAAAGGCGCGGGATGCCCCGCAGCTTTGGGCATAAGGCCGGTGTGGAGGCGCTGCGCGAGGTCATCCGTCATTCGGATGAGCTGGGAATCCAGGCGCTTACGATCTATGCGTTTTCCTGCGAAAACTGGAAGCGGTCGGCCGAAGAGGTCGGCGCGCTGATGGGGCTGCTGCTGGAATACTTTGCGCGGGAGCTTCAGGAGCTTCACCGCAAGAATGTGCGCATCCGAATCCTGGGGGATATCGACGGCATGCCCGAACGGTTCGAAAAACAGAAGAAGGCGCTCCATGACGCGGTCCTGTGCACAGAGGCGAACACGGGGCTTTGCCTGAACATCGCGCTGAATTACGGCGGTCAGCAGGAAATCGTGCGCGCGGCGAGAAATCTGGCCATCCGGGCTGCCGGCGGGGAAATCGCCCCGCAGCAGATCGACACGGCGGCGTTTGAAAGCGAGCTGTATACGGCCGGGCTGCCGGACGTGGATCTGCTCATCCGCACAAGCGGCGAAATGCGGCTGAGCAATTTTCTGCTCTATCAGCTCGCGTATGCCGAATTCTACACCACCGATACGCTCTGGCCGGATTTTGACCGGGAAGCCTATGATAAAGCGCTGCTGGCGTATGCAGGGAGAAATCGCCGGTTTGGCGGCGTATAAGAAAGAAGGATTTTATGAAAACTCGCCTGATAACCGCAGCGGTGGGGGTGCCGTTTCTCATCTTCGTGCTGGTTGTGCGCGGATGGTTCGCGGAGCTTGTGATTGCGGTGCTGACCTGTATTGCGCTCTTTGAGTGCTATCGTGCGCTGAGGGCGGCGAAATATGCCGTATGCCCGTGGGGAGGCTACCTGGCGGCGGCGGTTATGTGGCCGCTGAGCCGGTTTATGGGGGTGCTCGATCCGCTGCTGCTGGTTGCGGGGGCGATGGGAATTTCGATGACTGGCGTAATATTAAGGGATCATCCGACTTTCCCGGATGCGGCGGCATCGGTGTATCCCCTGTTCACCTGCCTTTTGCCGATGTCCATGTTCATGATGATGATGAATTCGATGTATGGCGCGGTGCCGGGCATCGCCCTGATCACCATGGCGTTCGCCATCGCCTTTGGCAGCGACGGCGCCGCGTATTTCGGCGGCCGCGCGTTTGGCAGGCACAAGCTATGCCCCAGCGTGAGCCCGAAAAAGACGGTGGAAGGGGCCGCTTTCGGCCTGCTGGGCGGCGTTCTCTTTGCCCTTTGCTGCCGCCTTGTGTTTATCCATGTGTTTGACATGGCCATGCCGCGGGTGGAAGGCACGATCGTGCTGGGGCTCATTGGATCGCTGGCCGGGCAGATTGGGGATTTGAGCGCCTCGCTGCTCAAACGTCACAGCGGCATCAAGGATTATGGTAAGCTGTTTCCCGGCCATGGAGGGGTTATGGACCGGTTTGACAGCGTGATCTTTACGCTGATTGTGATGTACTGTTACACGCTTGTGCTGTAATGTGGCGTGAAAGGCCCGCTTTGCTGCATGCGGGTGGAAAGAAACGAAGAAGGATGGGAGAAAACAGATGCGTAAGCTGGCCATACTCGGCTCCACGGGTTCCATCGGCACACAGGCGCTTGACGTCATCGCGCGCCACAGCGGGCGTTTTGCCGTCAGCGCGCTGGTAGCGCACACGTCGAGCGAAAAGCTTTTTGAGCAGGTGCGCAGGTTCCGCCCGCAGATCGCGGCGCTTGCGGAGGAACCGGATTCCATTCCCGAGGATATCCGAAATGCCTGCCAGTGGATGTTTGGGAAAAATGTGCTGCTGGACGTAGTGCGTGCCTGTGATGCGGATGATGTGCTGGTATCCGTGGTGGGCATTGCGGGCCTGGCGGCGGTGATGGAGGCCCTTTCCTGCGGCAGGCGTGTGCTGCTGGCCAATAAGGAGCCGCTGGTGGCGGGCGGCGAGCTGGTGACGCAGGCCGCTTTGGCTTCCGGGCATCCGCTTTTGCCCGTGGACAGCGAGCACAGCGCCATTTTTCAGTGCCTGCAGGGAGCCCAGGGCAATGAGCCCCGGCGGCTGATTCTTACCGCCAGCGGCGGCCCTTTCCGCACGTGGTCTAAAGAGGCGATTTTGAACGCTACCCCGGAGCAGGCGCTCAGGCATCCCAACTGGAGCATGGGCCGCAAGATCACAGTGGACTCCGCATCGATGATGAACAAGGCGCTGGAGGTCATCGAGGCGCGGTGGCTGTTTGATATGCCGCCGGAAAAAATCGACGTGCTGATCCATCCGCAGAGCGTCATACACTCTATGGTCGAGTTTGAGGATGGGGCTGTGATGGCGCAGCTGGGCACGCC
>DVMG01000076.1 GCA_018715105.1 Candidatus Ventricola intestinavium | reverse complement strand
TTGACAACGACCGGAAAGAAGGCCAAGCCTTCCGGAAATCACATTTCCCGCCGGCCCTCCATCGCTTTGGCCAGCGTAACTTCATCGGTGTATTCAAGATCCCCGCCGACAGGCAGGCCGTGCGCGATGCGCGTGACCAGAATACCCATGGGCTTTAAAAGCCTGGCAATGTAGCTGGCCGTGGCTTCGCCCTCGATATCCGGATTGGTGGCCAGAATGACCTCGTGAATATCCTCGCTGCCTACGCGCGCGAGCAGCTCTCGGATCCGGATATCCTCCGGCCCGATTCCCTCCATGGGAGAGATGGTGCCGTGAAGCACGTGGTAGGTTCCCTTGAAATCCCGCATGCGCTCCATGGCCGCCACGTCGCGCGGATCACGAACCACACAGAGCACGCCGTTATGGCGCTCTTCGTCTGAGCAGATGGGGCAGGGATCTTCCACGGTGTAATTGCCGCAGCGCGAGCAGTATTTCACGGCCTTGCGCCCCTGCCAGATGGCGGCGGCCAGCTCATGCACCTGATCCTCCGGGAGGGAAACGATGTAATAGGCAAGCCGCTGTGCGGATTTTGTGCCGATGCCCGGCAGGCGGGACAGCTGCTGCGCCATGCGCGCGATGGGCTCAATCTGGGCGGACATGATTAAAACAACCCGCCCATGCCCGCGGCTCCGCCGATTTTGGCCATTTCGCTTTCGCGGGTTTCTTCGCCTTTTTTGAGCGCGTCGTTGACCGCGGCGACGATCATATCCTGCAGCATCTCCACTTCCTCGGGATCCACCGCATCCTTGTCAATCGTGAGCGAGAGCAGCTGGCGCTTGCCGCTCACCCTGCAGGTCACCGCGCCGCCGCCGGCCGTGCCCTCATATTCGCGCGCATCCAGATCCTCCTGGGCCTGGAGCATCTGCTGCTGCATTTTCTGCGCCTGACGCATGAGCTGCTGCATATTGCCGCCCGGAATGCCGGGAAATCCACCTCTGGCCATGTTATGATCCTCCTCCAAGAAAAATGGGTTCGGCGCCATTATACACCATTTGAGCGCAATTGAAAAGGAAAAAATCGCAGAAGGATCCCTTGCGGCGGCCGGCATGGAAAAACCCGGGAAAAGAGGCGAAGGGAGCTTTCCGGCGAGTTCATGGAAAAATACACGACATTTTTTTGAAACTGGGAAGAATTGGGCATGCTGGCACGTTGAATATGCGGGCAGCGCCGTTTTGCGCATGTCTGTCATGAAAAAGAAGAGAGCGGGAAAGCACAAAGCGCGGACGGGCATCAAAAAACCGGGTTGACAAGGAACCCGGAACCAAAGGCTTCAAATGAAAATCGCTTCAGGCGGCTTACAGGGAGGAGAGAATGCGCACCACGCTTGAAAGCGCGTCGTTAAGCTCGCGGAACTCGCTGATGGAGAGGTTTTCAGACTGCGCCTGAATCTGACGGGCAATGGTGGCGCGGATGGCAGCCAGCTTCTCCTCGCCCGCGGGAAGGAGCACAATGTTCACCACACGGCGATCGTTTTCATCATGCTGGCGGTCTACATAGCCGGCGTCAAAGAGGCGGTCCACCAGCGGCGTGATATTGGGCTTGGCGATGCCAAGACGGCGGGAAATCTCGGAAACGGACATCGTTCCCACGTCCTGCAACATGGCCAGAACCTGAACATGGGACAACGGCGTCCCGTGCTCCTTCTGCACCAGATCCATGTGCAGCAGGCGCTTTTTAATCAGGGGCATGACGTGGAACATGTTCTGCGCGACGGAATCAATCATGGCGGGATCAATCGAGCGTTTCTTTGTCATATGGATGCTCCTAGTCTTTATTTTCTCGTGCCGATAGCGATAAACGCCGTCAGTTACGAATCACAAACGAGGATATTTTACATGTTTTACCTCATTTCTTCAAGGGGGATTTTTGATGAAATCACAATCTTTCCGGTTTTCGGCAAAACTTATAAAAAAAATGTTATATTTAGGGGAATTCGGTCATGGGCCGGCGGCGCGGCGGGGGATTGACGGCGCTTTTTTCCGGCGGTGCGCGGTGAAAAAAGGGGAATGAGAAGTTTTCCCGTCGCTTTACAGATGATTACAAATCGGTTACAATGAATCATGACGAAATACACGGCCCTGTCCTATCGGGAGGAAACAGATCTATGCAAGTGCTGACACTGCTTCGAAGCGTCTTTTCTCTGGAGGCGCTGATTTATCTGGCGATTTTTCTTGTGACGGTGATTTCCCTTTCGCGCTGCGTCCTGCCGCTTGCCCGCCTGGGGGCCAGGCTGCGCCGCGCCGCGCGCACCATCATCATGGAAAACAAGCAGAACAGGGAGAAAAAATCCTGGAATGACATTCATTTTCTGGGGGATAAGCTGCAGGGGACGTGGGCGGATTTCCTGCAGAACGCGGAGATGCGGGATGCGCACGGCGAGTCCTGCGATGTGACGCAGTATATCAACGAGGATACGGTGATCTACGCGGCCGGCGGCACGAGACTGGCGGAGATGACGCCGGGAATCCTCACCTCCCTGGGCATTCTGGGCACGTTTCTGGGCATCGTGACGGGCCTTTCGGGCCTTTCGCTTTCCGCAGCGGACACGGAAACGCTGCTTGCCGCCATGGATCAGCTGATCCGGGGCATGAGCACGGCGTTTTTGACATCCATCGCCGGCGTGTGTGGATCGTTGCTGTTCAACCTGCTCAACAACCACTACACGAGCAAGTGCAGCAAAGCGATTGACCGTTTTTGCGAGGTCTTCGGCCTGTATGCCATGCCCAAGCCCGTGTCGGAGGACACGGCCATGCTCACCCTGCAGCAGGAGCAGACGGCTTATATCCGCCAGGCTGTGGAGGAGATAAGCCAGAAAATGGCCGTGCAGCTGGAGGGAAGCATCATGCGCGCCATGCTGCCCGTGCAGCGGTCGATGGACAACTTCATCCTCGCGGCAACGCAGGCGCAGGTGGAGGGGGTGGACCGCATTGCACAGGTGTTTGTAAAGCGCATGAATGTGGCGCTCGGAAATGAATTTGAGCATCTGCGCCAGGTGCTCTCGGAAACGGGCGCGCAGCAGCAGAAAGCCCAGCAGGAGATGCGCGCCGCCACGGAGGCGATTTCCCAGATGACGCAGGACGTGGTGAACATGCACCAGCTTTCCCAGGGCGTGCTGGAGCATTTTCAGGCCTATGTGGCGGATATGGCCGCCTCCCGCGCTCAGGTGGATGAGACCAATCAAAAGACGATTGAGCTGCTTGAGGCGATGAACAAGACCAGCGGCCAGCAGGCGCTGTATCTGTCCAAGCTGCAGGAGTATCAGGCGGCGCTGGCGGCGAATTCCCAGCAGTACACCGCATGGATGGACCGGTTCCTCGCCAGCGCGCAGGAGCAGACGCGCATCACATCCAAAGAGATGGATCGCGCGGTGGAGCAGATGCACGAGGGCGCGCAGACCCTTTCCGGGGCCTATGAAAAATTCACTCGGCAGACACAGGAGAATCTCGCGCGCACGACAGCCCTGTTTGACGAGAGCATCACATCGTCCATCCATCAGCTTAATGAAACGCTCAGCGCCATGCGCGAAACCACGCAGGTGATTCCGCAGCTGATGAGCCAGAGCCGGGAACGCTATGCGGAGCAGGTGGATCAGTTTGTAACCGCGCTGGTGCGGCTGCAAAAATCCATGGAGCGCCTCAGCGGCGCCGCGGAACCGCATGGCAGGGGCAGAAAGGAGTAAGCGCCCATGCGTCCAGGAAAAAAGATGCGGCAGAGCGGAGGAAACAGCAGTTACTGGATTTCGTATTCCGATATGATGGCCGGCATGCTTTTTACATTTGCGCTGATTTTGTTCGCCGCCGTCTATCAGCTGGTGGATCTCCAGCAGAAAAAGACGATCGAGCTGGAGACCAAGGAGGCGCTGCTCTCCACGCAGCAGAGCCTGCTCCTTGAACAGGAAGCCGAGCTCAAGGATAAGGAAGAGCTTCTGGCCACCACAACCCTCATGCTTCAGCAGCAGCAGGAAGAGCTGGAAGAAAACCGCACCGCGCTGACGGCCGCTCAGCAGAGCCTGTCTTTGCAGCAGAGCCAGATTGAAGATCAGGCCGCGCTTCTGGCCGCCCAGCAGACGCAGATTGACAAGCTGATCGGCATGCGCTCTCAAATCATTGAGGAACTGCGCGACGAGCTGCGCGGAGCCGGGCTGGACGCCGTGGTGGACAGACAGACGGGCGCCATTGCCTTTACCGGCGCGGTCCTCTTTGATACGGGGAAAAATGAGCTGAAAGACAGCGGCAAAGCGCTGCTCAATGCATTTATTCCGGTCTATATCCGCACACTGATGAGTGAGGAATACGCCGACTATGTCGGCGAGATCATCATCGAGGGACATACCGATACATCCGGCACATACCTGACCAATCTGGCCCTGTCGCAGGAGCGCGCGCTGGCCGTGGCGACGTATTGCCTGGGGCCGGAGATGAGCAGCCTGACTGCGGCGGAAAAAGAAACGCTCCAGTCGATCATCACGGCGAACGGCCGGTCTTATTCCGATCCCGTTTACATGGAGGATGGGGTAACGGTGAATATGGATGCTTCCCGCCGGGTCGTCTTCAAATTCCGGATGAAGGATCAGGAGATGATCGAACAGATGAGCGATATTCTGGAGGGACAACAGGAGGAATGATGTGAGCAGGTTGCTGAAAGGGCTGGCCATCCTCGCGCTGCTTGTGACGGTTGCGGGAGCCTGTGCCGTGCTCTATGGAATCAACACACTGACCCCGCAGGTGGAGCAGGTTTCCTCGGCGGTGACGCCGGCCGCGCAGAACCCGGATGCCTTTGACCGGGTGATGGAGCAGCTTGAAGACGGCACATTTGCCGGACGCGTGTTTGGCGACACGCAGGGGCTGAGCGCGGAAAGCTGCGCATTCGTCACCTATACGGTGAGGCTGTCCAACAGGGGCTTTTTTCCGGCGGAGTGGATTTCCATGGAGGTGGTTCCCCGGGAGGGGACGGATATTCTCATGCTCGCGGATACCGGCGCGCATGTGCTCGGCGCGGGCAGCCGCGGAGACCTGACCGCGACCCTCCTGTGCGCGGGTGAAGGGGAAGACACGGGCCGTCAGCTGACGATTACATGCTATGTATTTGGGCAGAAGATCGTTTTTGACGCGTATGCCTCTTAAACCGGGGCGAAGACGGATGCGATTTGGGGTTGCGTCCGGCGCGCCTCTGGCCTATAATGGAAGAACGCTGCACGTCTGGGAAAGCGGGCGGCGTCCTTTTGTATGCGGCGGGCGGCGCAGATCGAAAAGCCCGGATCAAGCCGGATTGGGAAGCCCGGAAAGAGAGGCTTCCCTGATACAGGCGCGGATGCACATCACACATGCCCCCAGGGAAGCGCAGGCACAGGGCGCGTGGATGGCAGATGGAAGAGGGAAAAAGGAAATGGCCAGAGAAGAAGAGCACAAATGCGTAATCCGGAACAAAGACCCGGAGGTGGGCCAAAGGCATGCGCAGCAGAGTCACACGGGGCAAAGCCGCGGGGAAGAGAAAGAAGGCGCGGGGCCCCTGTTTTCCAATCGGGATCTCAGGCTGCTGATCATCCCGCTGGTGATCGACCAGGTGCTTGCGCGCACGGTGGGCATGGCCGACACGATGATGATCTCCTCGGTCGGCGAAGCGGCGATCTCCGGTGTGTCTCTGGTGGACATGCTCAACATGCTCATCAACGCCGTGTTTGCCGCGGTGGCCACGGGCGGCGCGGTGATTGCTTCCCAGTATCTGGGGCATCGGGAGCAGGAGAAGGCCTGTGAGGCATGCAGCCAGCTGATGCTGGTGACGGTGCTGTGCGCACTGCTCATCACGGCGCTGACGCTTTTGCTGAAGCGGCCGCTGCTTTCTGTGCTCTTTGGCCGGATCGAAGCGGATGTCATGGAGGCCGCGCTGACGTATTTGACGATATCGGCCATCAGCTTCCCGTTTCTGGCGATCTTCAATTCAAGTTCGGCGCTGTTTCGCACGGTGAATAACTCGCGCACCCCCATGCTCATATCCTTTGCCATGAATGTCATGAACCTGATGGGGAACAGCATCCTGATCTACTTCATGGGCTGGGGCGTGGCGGGCGCGGCCCTTTCCACGTTGTTTTCGCGTGTGATGGCGGCCGTGGTGATGTTTGCTCTGAGCTGCGACAGGAGGCGTCCGCTCCATATTCGGCCGGATGAAATGCTCCGGCCCAGGGGAAAGCTGATCGGGCAGATTCTCTATATCGGCATCCCCAGCGGGATTGAAAACGGGATTTTTGAGCTGGGCCGGATCGTGGTCGTCAGCATGATCTCCACGTTCGGAACCGTCCAGATTGCGGCCAACGCGGTGGCCAACAATCTGGACAGTGTGGGTGTGATGGCTGGAGCCGCGATGAATCTGGCGATTTTGACGGTCGTGGGCCGCTGCGTAGGAGCGCATGACAACGAGCAGGTGCGTGCTTACACGCGCAAGCTGCTGAAAATCGAGTATGCCATGATGATTGCGGTCAATGTGGTGCTGTTGGCGGCGCTGCCGATGATTCTCGACCTGTATACGCTTTCTCAGCCTTCGCGCGAGCTGGCGACGCAGCTGATTTTCATTCACGACGGCTTTGCCATGGTGCTCTGGCCGCTGGCTCTTTCCCTGCCCAACGCGCTGCGCGCGGCGAATGATGTCCGCTTCCCCATGTTCTTTTCCATTGCGTCCATGATCTGCTTCCGCATCGCGCTCAGCTATGTCGTCGGGGTGCGGATGGGCTACGGCGCCCTGGGGGTGTGGTTTGCCATGCTGGTGGACTGGATCGCGCGTGCGGCTGTCTATGTCTGGCGGTTCAGGCAGGGAAAGTGGGAGAAAATGGCCCGAATCTGATCGGGCGTCGTCTTAAAAAGAAGAAGCCATTGCCCCGGAAAGAGAGGCGGGCAGAAAGAGAAAAGCCGGCCGGCATGCGGCCGAAATCAGGAAAAACATGAAACCGGAAGACACGGAACGGGGAAGTGGGGAGGAAACGCATTGCTTGAATCGATCCGCTCGCTGCTGCTTGCAGAATACAGCGTCAGCCAATGGGTGCTGGTCTTCTTTATGTACAGCTTTGCGGGATGGTGCTGGGAGGTTCTGCTGTATCTGGTCAGGCAGAAAAAATTTGTGAACCGGGGATTTCTGACCGGCCCTATTTTGCCGATCTATGGGTTTGGCGCGCTGTGCGTGCTGCTGACTTGCGTGCCGGTGAAGGAGAACGTGCTGGCTGTTGCGCTGCTTGGCACGCTGGCCGCGTCGTTGCTTGAGTATGTGACGGGTTTTGCCATGGAGCGCCTGTTTCATGTGCGCTATTGGGATTATTCAAACCGCCCCTTTAACCTCCATGGATACATCTGCCTGCTTTCGGTTGGCACGTGGGCCGTGTTTTCTGCGGTGATCGTCTGCGTGGTTCACCCGTTTTTTCAGCCCTATGTCCGCTTGATCCCCCCTGTGCTGGCCGGGGTGCTGGCCGGAGCTTTGAGCGTATTTGCCGTGATTGACACGGTGTTTGCCGTTCGCCGGGCACTCGATCTGCGCGCGCTTTTGGAATCCATGGAGCGCTATGCCAGGGAGCTCGAGGCGCTGTACGGCGGGCTGGACAGCATCAGCGACCGAATCGGGGAGATGATCCGCGCCTTTGCCGAACAGGTGGACGAGCGCAGGGAAGAGCTTTCCTCGGGGCTTGAGCAGATCACATCTGCGCGCGACCGCGTTGTGCAGCTCCTCGCCCAGAAGAGAATCGGCCTGGAAGAAGGCGTTCGGGAACGGTTTGCCAATTTTGAGAGCATTCTTTCGGAGGTTGCGGATTTTTTGCCGGATGTCAGTGCACTGCGTGCTGAGATCGAGGCTGCGAAGGAGCGATACGACCGCCAGAGTGAGGTGCTGCGCGAGGCGCGCCGGCGCCGCCTGTCCCATGCGAAGAAAATCCTGCGAGGCAATCCAAGCGCCGCTTCGCGCGGATACAGCGGCGCTCTTGATCAGCTGAGACGGGCTTGGGATGATAAACGTGAGGAGCAGAAAAATCAGAAACGCCCCTCCTGACCGCCGGATATACCACCTGCGGAAAAAGCCGCACGCATGCGCCGCCCGGGCATAGTCTGAAAGCGTGAGGGATTCCCCTCATAAAGACCTGCCCAAGGAGGCGTGCGCCATGAGCTTTTACTCGTACAAAAAGGCGAAGGAGCCTTTTGGAGGATCAAAAAGAGGGGCATTCATCCAAAAAACCAGTGATTCTGAAAAAAACATGGCCCGTTCTGTTTGGGGCCATGTTTTTTTCGGCTGATTTCCGGCAACTTTTTGAAAAAATCAGATCATGTGTTTTTTGAATACCTGGGACAGGCGCGTGGGCTCGGCGTTTCCAAGCGTCTGCTGAATATGGGTGTAGATGTTGATGGTGGTGGAATAATCCCTGTGGCCCACGATGGACATGATGATTTCCGGGCGCTCGCCGGCCTCGACTTTTGCCGTAATGTAATGGTGACGGAACCGGTGCGCGGTTGTGCGGCTCGTATAGTCGTAGGCCAGGTTGGGAGCGGGGATCCTTTTTCCCTCAGCTTCCAAGCGTGCGGCCTTCCGCCTGTAAGCGGCGCTGAGCTCCAGCATGCCGGCGTCCCGCATCAGCCGGTTAAAACGGGTTCTGTATTCATTGGCGCTCAGGCATCGCCCCTGAATCGAGATCAAATACAGATGGGGAAGGCCGCGCAGCGGATCAAGCACCTCGATCAGCTCATCCGGAAGCGGCACAAGCCTGTCGGCGGCTGCGGTTTTCAGCGTGCCTGCCGAAGAAGCGCCGGAGGAACGGCCCGCATTAAAATCGATATCCCGCTGAATGTGGACGACCCTGCGGGAAAAATCAAAGTCCTCCCAGCGAAGGCCGAGCATTTCACCCCGCCGGATTCCCAGATAGTAGAGCAGATAGATCATCAGGCCATATTCGCTCTGCGCCGCGACGCGCAGGAGCGTTTCCTCCTCCTGTGGAGTGAAGGGCTTTTTTTCCATGGATGGCGGCGGTGCGGGCTTGGACAGGGATACGGACGGATTCAGACGCACCACGCCCTCGGCGAGGGCATAGTCAAACGCATGCCGCAGCACGGAGCAGACCAGATCCGTGATGATGCCGCTCATGCCGCTTGTCGCATCCACACACCGCTGAAGATCCGCGCGCCTGACGGCCCTGGCGAGCTGCTGCTCCGGAAAGCAGGGAAGCACGTGGTTATTGATGGCACTGCGCCAATTGTTCAGCGTGCTTTCCGAGCGGATCGTGGGGCGTTTGACGGTATTAAACCACTCGATCACCAGATCGCGGAACGGAATATCCCGCATGGAGATGCCGTCGATATACCGCTCCCGCACCTCTTCTTTTTTGCGCCGGAGCTCTGAGCGGCTGTATGCGCTGATCCACACGGGTTTTTCGGCGCCGGGAATGGTCACTTTGGCGCGCAGGCGCCTGGCTGCGGCGCCTTCCGGCCGTTTTCGTGGTCTTCCGGGCTTGGCCATGTGCAGCAGCTCCTTTCGCTGGCTATTTGTATGTCCCGAATGGAGGAATCATGCCGGGAGGGCAGAGGGAAGGGATTCCCCCGAACCAGCCGGCATATGGACAGGCGTCCTGCGCATCAATAGCAGGGAAAGGAGCGTGAGCGCATGCAGCGGCAGGGAACGATTGAGGCGACCATCCGGCTCAGCGCGGAGCAGATCGCGCAGATTCTTTCCGCCATGCCGGTGGTGGACCGGCGCGCGGCCATGGTGGATAAACACGGTGAAGCCTGCACAAAGGCGGCCGCCGCAAGGATTCTCTCCTGCTCACCCGGCAAGATCCACGCGATGATCGAGGACGGACGGATCCGCACGGCCTGTGAGGGAAGCCGCGTGGACGTGCGGTCGCTGTGTGATTACATTGAAACCCGGGACGCCGCCGATCGCGACGCGCGCAGGAGGAAGGGAAGGAAAAAACAGGTATGATCCAGCATGCCGGTGAAAACAGCAGAAAAGCAGCGCCCGTCATGAACGAGGGCGATGCTTATGCCAATAAACGGAGGAAAAACATATATGTTGCATAGCCCGCCAGAAAACGCTTTTCTCCCCGAAGTGGAGAAGAGGTTTC
>DVMG01000016.1 GCA_018715105.1 Candidatus Ventricola intestinavium | reverse complement strand
GGAACTGCTGCAGTCGCTCTATCAGCGAATCGGCATGTCCATCAGCGCATCGGACGCCGCAAAGATTATCGATCATCTCAAAAGCGAGAAAATCATTACCGCAGATGAGGCGAGCCTGATGCTCGCCGCGCTTTCCCCGCAGGCCGTCCCGCTGCCGCTGAGCATGAAGGACGCGTTGTGCGCGGGCACCCTGCGCAGCATGATCCTCGCTTTGGCCAAGCGCCGCCCCGGAGCCTGACCCGCTGTCGGGGCCACAAGGAGGAAACCCAATTGCTGAACATTCCAAATGCATTTACTCAGGGCGCCATGAAGGCCCTTGTCCAGGCACAGATCAGCGCCGCCTCGATGGGCTATGAACGGATGGGCACGGGGCACCTGCTCATCGGCCTTTGCCGCAGTGGGGATGAATTGTCCCGCAGCGTGCTGGGCGACCTGACAGTCAAAGAAATTGAAGAGGAGGTATATACCCGCTGCGGGCGGGGAGAAGTGGGCTTTTCACGGGTAACGGGGCTCACGGCGCATGCCCAGCGGGTTCTGCTGCGCGCCCTTGCCTATGCCAACCCGGAGAGAAAGACGCTTGCTGGCGTCGCGCACATCTGGCAGGAATTGCTTTATGAGGAGGGTTGCACCGCTCTGGATGTGCTCGCCTCGCTTGGCAGAGGGGTGGAGGCCATGCGCACGGCGCTGGCCAACACGGCCGGCGAGATGGAGCGCCCGCTGCGGGCAAGGCGGATCGCGGCGTCCAATGAGCCGGTCACCCAGCAGGAGGCGGCGGCGATGCGCCCGGCCTCTGCGAATCCCGCATCAAAGGAAAAGAAAGACAGCCCGCTGGATGCCTATGCCCGCAACCTGACCGCGGCGGCGGAGGACCAGGAATTGGAGCCGCTCATCGGCCGGGATGCCGAGCTCAGCTCCATGATCCAGGTGCTGGGAAAAAAGACGAAGAACAATCCGCTCCTGATCGGCGAGCCGGGTGTGGGCAAATCCGCCCTGGCCGAGGGCCTGGCCCAGCGCATCGCCCGGTGCGATGTGCCGCCCGCGCTGCAGGGCGTGCAGATCTACGCGCTGGATCTTGCCCAGCTTGTGGCGGGAAGCAAATACCGCGGCGAATTTGAAGAGCGCATCAAGGGCGTGATTGCCGCTGCGCAGGAGATGGGCAACGTCATTCTCTTCATCGACGAGCTGCACACGCTGATCGGCGCGGGCAGCAGCAACGAAGGTTCCCTGGATGCGGCCAACATTCTCAAGCCGGCGCTGGCCCGGGGTGAGCTGCGCGTAATTGGAGCGACGACCTTTAAGGAATACCGCAAATATGTGGAGAAGGACGCGGCGCTGGCCCGGCGTTTCCAGCGCATTGACGTGCGTGAGCCGGATCAGGCGCAAACCCTGAAAATTCTCAGCGGCCTGCGCGGGCGGTATGAGGATTACCACCATGTGACCATCTCCGACGATGCGCTGATCTCTGCTGTGGAGCTTTCCGCGCGCTATGTGACCGACCGATTCATGCCGGATAAAGCCATCGACCTGATCGATGAAGCCGCATCCATGGCCAAAATCGATCTCTGGCGCCGGGGCAGCACGCGGATGGCGCTCAGCCACTCCGCAGAGGCGACGCCAGCGGGGGAAGAGGCTGCATCTCCCCTGCGGGAAAGCGCTGCGCAGAGCGCTGTCAGCCTGCCCGGCGCGGTTATCCATGCCGGCGAGGTGGCCAAGGTGGTTTCCCAGTGGACAGGAATTCCTGTAGAGCGCGTGGGCGCGGCGGATCAGGCGGATATTCTCCACCTGGAAGAGAGGCTCTCCCGCCGCGTGATCGGGCAGCAGCAGGCGGTCAGCGCCATATCCCGAGCCATGCGCAGGGCGCGCGCGGGGCTTTCTGATCCCACGCGGCCGATGGGGGTCTTCATGCTTCTGGGGCCATCCGGCGTGGGCAAGACGGAGCTTTGCAAGGCGCTGAGCGAAGCGCTCTTTGGCAGCGAAGAAGCACTGATCCGCATCGATATGTCCGAATACAGCGAAGAGGCAACGGCCTCGCGCCTGATCGGCTCGCCGCCCGGCTATATCGGCCACGGAGAAGGCGGCCAGCTGACCGATGCCGTGCTCAAACGGCCTTACAGCGTGGTGCTCTTTGGCGAGATTGAGAAGGCGCATCCCAAAATTTTCAGCCTGCTGCTGCAGCTGCTCGATGATGGACAGCTGACGGACAGCGTGGGCCGCAAGGTGAACTTTAAAAATACGATTGTCGTCATGACGTCGAACGCGGGTGTATCCTTTGACATGGATAAGCGCCTTGGCTTTGCCGGGCAAAATGACCAGGTGGATGAAGCGCGTGAACGCGGCCGCACGATCATGGCCCAGGCCAAGCGGACATTCCGCCCCGAATTCCTGGGACGTGTGGATGAGATGATCATCATGAACAGCCTGACGCATGAGGACGGATGCCGGATTGCAGAGCTGATGCTGCAAAAGATTTGTGAGCGCCTGGGCCGAAGGGGCATCCTGCTCACCTACGACAGCAGCGTGCCGGATCTGCTCGCCAGGCTGGGTGTCAACGCCATGAGCGGCGCCCGGGGGCTGCGCCGCGTGATTGCCGAGCGGATCGAAGATCCGCTGAGCGACCTGCTGCTTGGCGCGGGGGACAGCAAGGCGCTTCATCTGAGCGTCAACGGGGAGGAGATCGCCGTGCTCAGCGAACAAAGCCTGCTGCTTCCGGTGTAACCGGCGCAGGAATCTTTCAGAGGCGGGCCTTTCAAAGCAAGGGCCCGCCCTGTTTTTTCTATTTCTTTTCGGACGGGAAAAATCTTTTGGGGCTGCTGGAAAGCGGGAACGGGGCTCCTTGATTTTCTTCTTGCACAGCTTCTCCAGATGATTTACAATAAGGACTAAACAGAGGGAAGAACGGCCGAATCACGAAAGGGTGGAGGATGTTGCATAAGGCTGGTGGCTTTTTTGATTTCCTGCGCAAACATGCGGCAGGCGGCGTGGCGTTTTTATGCGCCGCATTCATGCTGTGCGTTGTCCCGCTGTATTTTCAGGACGCCTTTTTTGACATCAACCGCTGCAAGGTGAACCTTGTGCAGCGCGTGATGCCACCCCTCTGTGCGCTGATGGCTGCGGCGTTGATCCTGCGCGGGCGCCGGCCTCATGATCGGGCGTCCTTCGCGGAGGTGCGCATGCCCATGCTGGCCATGCTTGCCCTGCTGGCCGCCTGTGTGACAGCATGCGCGGTTAACGGCTTTGAGCCCTCCATGCTTGATGGAAGTCAGGGGCGGTACTGCGGGCTTTTCTTCATGCTGTGCTGCGGCGGTGCGTTTTATGCCATCGCGTGCAGCGCCATGCCCGGGCGCCTGATTGCAGGGCTGATGCTCGCGTGCGCCAGCGCGGTGGCCCTGCTGGGCCTTCTCAATGCGATGGGCATGGATCCTCTTGGCTTTTACGTGGGGATCAAGCAGGGGCAGCAAAGCACGTTTCTCTCCACAATCGGCCACTTTGATTTTTTCGGAACCTATCTTCTGATGATGTTCGGCGTGGCCGCGGGCCTGTTTGTGTTTGGAAGACGGAGGGCGGCAAGAATTCCCGCGGGCGTGTGCGCCGGGATGATCGCCATGGGCATGTGCGCCTCCCGCACGGACAGCGCGATAGGCGGCATGCACCTGGTCTTATTGGCGATTGCCGCGCTCACAGGAAACAGCCTGATGCAGATGGCGCGCGCGGCGGGCCTGTGGGCCGTGTGCTTTATCGCGCTGCCTGTGGTTCGCACGCTTGTCGCCTCAAGCCCGTATCATCCTCATTTTTCCGGGCTGCCCGCCATATTAAGCCAGATGCCCGTGGCCGGCGCGTTCGCTCTGGTTTTTGCGGGGCTGAGCCTTTTCTTTTACGGACTTGAAAAGAGAGGGGCACGCGCGCCGGGCAGAAGGCGCCTGGCGCGGCTGGCCGCCGTGGTGTTTGCCGCCATCGTGGTCCTCCTGCTGGCGGCGCTTCTGTGGTTTTCGGTGGTGGACGCGCAGACGGATTTGGGGGAGGCGGAATCCTTTCTTC
>DVMG01000075.1 GCA_018715105.1 Candidatus Ventricola intestinavium | reverse complement strand
GCGTTTTGTCAACGTCTGGGCCGCGGTGTTCCGCGGCTTTTTCAGCGGAAAAAAGGCTCTTCCCTAGAAGGAGGAAGCATAACCCGCCGACACGAGGAGAGATGGCGGAGCCTGCTCTTTCATGGGCGCTGGGAAGGAGGGATGATGCCTGCCGGGCGCTTGCATTGCCTGCCGGGCCGGGGTATAATAGGAGCCGTGAAAAAGGCCGGATACCGGCACGGGGGGAAAGGGAAGAACATGGCAAAGCTCTACTTCAGATATGGCGCGATGGGGTCCAGCAAGACGGCCAACGCAGTCATGGTGCAGTACAATTACAAGGAGCGCGGCTGTAACGTGCTCATGCTTAAACCGAGGATTGATCAGCGTGATGGAGAGCGGATTGTGCGCTCACGCTGCGGGCTGGAGGCGCCATGCCGCTATGTGGAGGAGCTTGATGAGATCGACCTGACGGATATCGCCTGCGTGATTGTGGACGAGGCGAATTTCCTGACGGCTGAGCAGGTTCGCCGGCTTGTAAACATTGTGGATGAGCAGGACATCCCTGTGATCTGCTATGGGCTGCGCACCGATTTTCAGGGAAATCTCTTTGAAGGAAGCCGTGAACTGCTGCGCTGGGCAGATACCATCGAAGAGATCAAGACCATCTGCTGGTGCGGGCGCAAGGCGACGTTTAACGCGCGCATCCATGAGGGCAAAGTCGTGCGGGAAGGAGAGCAGATCCTGCTGGGCGGAAATTCGCAATACATCAGCCTGTGCCGCCGGCATTGGCGCGAGGGAAACCTGGGCACGTTTAAGGATTTAAATTTGGCGGATTGATGCATGAAATCCCTCCCAAACGGACACGCTGTCTGTATCAAGGGAGGGATTTTTTGATGGAGTTTCGTGAAAGCAGAACCCGGGAAAACCTGATGCGCGCCTTCGCGGGGGAAAGCCAGGCGCGCAACCGGTATACATTTGCCGCAAGCGCGGCCAAAAGCGCAGGACTGAACTGGGTTGAACGCGTATTCCGTTTTACGGCCGATCAGGAAAAGGAACACGCAGAGCTGTTCCTCAAACATCTGGCGCAGTGTGAGGGAGAAAACATCCATATCGATGCGAGTTATCCGGTAGAGAATACGGCCTGGACGCCGGACCGGCTGCTGCGCTCGGCTCAGCACAACGAATATGAGGAGGCGCACAGCGTGTATCCCTCGTTTGCTCAGGTTGCGCGGGAAGAGGGGTTCCTTGCCGTCGCAACGACGTTTGACATGATCGCCGAGATTGAGCAGATTCACGGCGACCGCTTTGGCCAGCTTGCCCAGCGCGCGGAGGAGAGCCGTCTGTTCACCAGCGATCGCGAGGTGCCGTGGATGTGCCTGAACTGCGGCCATGTTCACTATGGCACGCAGGCACCCTCTGTGTGCCCGGTGTGCAAGCATGTGCAGGGGTATTTTGTGCGCGTGGAAGGATCGGAGATCCTGGTGCCCAAGAATTGATCAGAGCCGTGCGTGTGCTGTGCAACGGAGCGGCCCCCTGGAAACGGAAAAGCCGGCGGCGTTTCCTTCCTTCCGAAAAGAAGGAGGAACGCCGCCGGCTTTTGCCGGTGTATGAAACCCGGATCGGGCCTTTGAAAAAGAGAATCACATTTCGCGAAGGGCCGTTTGGATATTGGCGAGCACCTTCTGGCTCAGCAGGACAAAAGCCTGCTGGGTGCGGCCGGCAGAAACGCCGGGGCAGTGCACATTCGGCCGGCTGAAAAAGCCCTCCGCCACGGGGCCCGCAGCGGCCTTTGTGTCGCAGAAGAAATGGGTGGAAGGCAGGTCGAGCCAGCGCTCAAGCGCGGCGGAATCAAATCCCGGCCCGATGGAGGTGTTAAAGAGGACCTTTCCTTCGCCCAGAATGCCGAATTCGCGCTCCCCCAGCAAAAGCACATTTTTATTCAGGCAGGTGAAGATCACCTCACTTTGGGCAAGCAGATCGTCAAGGGGCATATAGGCGATGCCTGCATTTTCCGCATCCGGTTTGCGGGAACGGCTGTAATAACAAACGTTTGCCCCCATAAACGCCAGCGCATCGGCAATCATCCTTCCGGAGACGCCGAGCCCGATGATACCGGCGCGCAGCCCGGTGATCTCAGAAGGCTCATCGCGCAGCATGGGCATGCCAAAGCCATGCAGGAGCCCGATCAATTCGTGAAGCACATATTCGACCACGCCCCTGTCGCCGTAATCGCGGATGCCCAGCACACGGATGCCGCGCTCGCGCGCACAGGCGATATCCACATTCGCGCTCGCCTCGGAATAGAGGCTGCAGCACATGCCGATGTAGCGAATATGGGGGCAGCGCTCGATGACGGAGCGCGTGATCCGGGAGGTATAGCTGACCAGCACGGCATCCGCATCCCCGATGCGGCGCAGGATCTCCTCCTCGTTTTCCGGGATATCGCGATAGAGCACAACCTGTTTCGCATAGCGGTGCAGCTCTTCTTCCGCTGTGGGAATCAGGCTGACCGGCTCGATGGCGACCAGTTTTTCAAACATGATGGTTCCCCCTTTCCCGTCAGGGATTCAATAGAAGCACACGGGTGAAGCCAGGTTTCTCAAAAGCGCCACTACGCTCCAGCCCGCGATGGAGCTGGTACGGGAATAGATATCCACCGTGGCCTTCACGCCGTCGATTTCAGCGGTGATGCAGTGATCATCGCCCTGCCAGTTCGGCACGCTGTACATGGTCACGCCCGCCTTGTCCGGTCCTGTGGTGGCCAGGGATGTCGCCACAGCAACATTGACGCGGCGGGGGAAGGTCGCGATGGCTTCCTTGGCGCTGCCGGTGAAGACCTGCGTCTTTTCCGTGTCCGTCAGCAGATGATCGGCCCACACAGGCGTGTTGCAAAAACCGCGCGCGCCCGTATGCGTGGTGATTCCTG
>DVMG01000015.1 GCA_018715105.1 Candidatus Ventricola intestinavium | reverse complement strand
ATCTGCCGGCGGAGGCAGCCGTTGACAAAACGCTTTTCCCCCCGTAGGGGGGAGAAAAAGTTCTCCCAATCGTTGGAAAAGCAGCGTCTATCCTGAATGAAAGCAATGTTTATGTCAACAAACGGAATCTGCCGGCTTTGCCGGCGGAGGCGGACACATCTGGAGGAATCAAGCCTTGACACACCCTGATGAAAACCGGATTATCGCCAGCAGCCTTGTGTATGCCTATCCCGACGCGCAGAAAAACGCGGTTGACGATGTATCCATGCGCGTAAAGAGCGGCGAATTCCTGGCGATCCTGGGGCATAACGGCAGCGGGAAATCCACGCTGGCCAAGCTTTTTAATGCCCTGTATATTCCGACAGACGGCACGGTCTGGGTCTGCGGGATGGACACGCGCGACGACGACCTGGTCTTTGACATCCGCCAGCATGCGGGCATGGTTTTCCAAAACCCGGACAATCAGATCGTGGCGACGGTCGTGGAGGAGGATGTGGCCTTCGGCCTTGAAAACAACGGCGTGCCGCCCAAAGAGATCCGCGTGCGCATCGATGAGGCGCTGCGTGCGGTCAACATGAGCGAATTTTCCAAAAAGGCGCCGCACATGCTTTCCGGCGGGCAAAAGCAGCGCGTGGCCATCGCCGGTGTGCTGGCCATGAAACCGGATGTGATCATTCTGGATGAATCCACAGCCATGCTGGATCCCAGCGGGCGGCGCGAGGTGATGAATACCGTGCACCGCTTAAACGACGAGGAAGGGATCAGCGTCGTGATCATCACGCATTACATGGCGGAGGCGGCCACCGCGGACTATGTGATTGTCATGGATGAGGGAAGGATTGCCATGAGCGGCACGCCGCGCGAGGTTTTCCGCCAGGTGGACAGGGTGCGCGCGCTGGGGCTGGATGTGCCGCCCATGACCGATCTGGCCCATATGCTCAGGCAGGATGGCCTGGATGTGCGCGCGGATGTGCTGACGGTGGAGGAAATGGTGGAGGAAGTATGTCGCTTGTCATCGAAAATGTGAGTTATGTATACATGCCCGGCGGGCCGTACGAGACGCAGGCCCTGCATGATATCTCGCTGACCATTGAGGACGGGGAGTTTGTGGGCCTGATTGGCCACACGGGAAGCGGCAAGTCTACCCTTGTGCAGCACCTGAACGGCCTGATCACCCCCACCAGCGGGCGTGTTGTGGTCGACGGCCTTGACCTGAGCGACAAGCAGACGGATAAGCGCGCCGTGCGCTGCCGGGTGGGGCTGGTGTTCCAATATCCGGAAAACCAGCTCTTCGAGGAGACGGTTGAAAAGGACATCTCCTTTGGCCCCAAAAACCTGGGGCTTCCTCCGGAGGAGATCGACCGCCGCGTGCGTGACGCCATGCGGCGTGTGGCGCTTGACTATGAGACCCTGCACAACCGGTCGGTGTTTGAGCTCTCGGGCGGGCAGATGCGCCGCGCGGCCATTGCCGGCGTGCTGGCCATGGAGCCGCAGGTGCTTGTGCTCGATGAGCCATGCGCGGGCCTGGATCCGCGGGGGCGCGAGGAAATCCTGGGGCTCATCCGCGCGCTGCACAGAGAATCCGGCGCAACCATCGTGATGGTCAGCCATTCCATGGAGGATGTGGCCTCGCTGGCCGAGCGGGTGATCGTGATGGATCATGGGCGTGTGGTGATGGACGGCGCGCCGCGCGACGTTTTCTCCCGCGGGGAGGAGCTTCGCTCCATCGGGCTGGATGTGCCGCAGGCTGTGGAGCTGGCCTCCCGCCTGCGCAGCAGGGGGCTTGAGATCCCGCAGGGCGCATACCGCATGGAAGAGATCCGCGCGGCGATTCTTGCCGCCGTGGGGAAGGGAGGCCGCCATGCTTAACGACATCACGCTGGGCCAGTATTTTCCGGGGGATTCCGCCATCCACCGGATGGATCCGCGCATGAAGCTGATCCTCACGATTGTGTACATCGTGGGCGTGTTTATGGTTGGCAATCTGCCCGGATATGCGCTGTCGCTTTTGTTTCTCTACATCGTGGTGCGCATTTCCGGCATCCGCTTTTCCTATCTGGTCAAGGGCATCCGGCCGCTGCGGTTTATCCTGATCTTCACGTTCGTCCTCAATCTGTTCTTTGCCGCCGGCGAAACGGTGATCCTGGATCTGGGCTTTTTCACGCTTACGGCGGAAGCGCTCTCCTACGCCGTTTATTTTGCGCTGCGCCTCGTGTTTCTGGTCATGGGCACATCCGTGCTCACGCTGACCACCAGCCCCGTGCAGCTGACGGACGGCCTTGAAAGACTGATGCATCCGCTTCAGCGGTTTCATTTTCCGGCCCATGAGCTGGCGATGATGATGACCATCGCCCTGCGCTTTATTCCCACCCTGCTGGAGGAAACGGATAAAATCCAGAAAGCGCAGATGGCTCGCGGCGCCGACTTTGAAACGGGCAACCTGATTGCCCGGGCCAAGGCCATGATTCCGCTGCTCGTGCCGCTGTTTGTCAGCTCTTTCCGCCGGGCGAATGACCTGGCCATGGCCATGGAGGCGCGATGCTACCGCGGCGGCGATCACCGCACCCGCCTGCGCGAATTGCGGTATACCCGGCTGGATGCCTACGGCGCGGCGGCCATGGCGCTGTTCCTGATCCTGATCGTTGCGGAGGGCAGGCTGCTTGGATAATATGCAGGCCCTGCGCCTTGAAAGCCGCCATCGCCCCAGCCCGGTGGATCATCCGCCGCAGGGAAAGCGGCGTTATAAGCTGATTGTGGAATATGACGGCACGGCATACTGCGGATGGCAGCGGCAGGCAAACGGGCCAAGCATTCAGCAGGCGCTGGAGGAGGCGCTTGCCCGCCTCACGGGAGAGGCCGTGAGCGTCGTGGGTTCCAGCCGGACGGACGCGGGCGTGCACGCGCGCGGACTATGCGCGCATGTTGACAGCGCTGCGCGCATTCCGCCTGAAAAGATCAGCTTTGCGCTCAACACGCTGCTCCCGCCGGATATCCGCGTGCGCGAAAGCAGCGAAGCGCCCTGCGGATTTCACGCGCGCTATGCCGCCCGGGGAAAGGTATACCGTTACGTGTTTTGCAACGCGCGGCACATGTGCGCCATCGGAAGGCAGTACCGCGCGCACGTGCCGCTTCCGCTGGATGTGGAGCGGATGCGCCTGGAGGCGCAGAGCTTGCTTGGCACGCATGATTTTTCGGCGTTTGCCGCCAGCGGAAGCGAGGCTCAAAGCACGGTGCGCACCCTTTACCGCGTTCAGGTGCAAAGGCGGGGGGAGGATGTGGAAATCACCGTGCTGGGCGACGGATTTCTTTACAACATGGTGCGCATCCTGGCGGGAACGCTGGAGGAGGTCGGCACGGGCAGGCGGGAGCCGGGCGCCATTGCGCGCGCGATTCACACGGGCGACCGCCTTGCCCTGGGGCATACCGCCCCGGCCTGCGGCCTGACGCTGATGGCGGTGCTCTACGGCGGGGATGAAGAGGCTGCGCTGGCCTATTTTAAAGAATAGCCTTTCTGCCGGCGGGCGGCCTGGAATGGATGGAAGGGAGGGTGCGCATGTTCCTCACGCTCGGGGTTGCCGCGCATGTGGACGCGGGGAAGACGACGCTGTGTGAGCAGATGCTCTGCCATGCGGGGGTCCTCCGGCGCTGCGGACGCGTGGATCACGGCGACTCGTTCCTGGATGCCAGCGCGCTGGAGCGTGCGCGCGGGATCACAATCTTCTGCGATCAGGCTTGCTTTTCCCTGCCTACGCCGGAGGGCGAGCCTCTGGAGGTCACGCTGATGGATACCCCCGGTCATGCCGACTTCTGGGGGGAGACGGAGAGGGCGCTTTCCGCCCTGGATGCGGCGCTGCTGGTTCTTTCCTGCGTGGAAGGCGTGCAGAGCCACACGGTCACGCTCTTTCGGCAGCTGCGCGCGCGCCGCATCCCAACGCTCCTCTTCCTGAATAAGGCCGACCGGGAGGGCGCGGACGCAGCGCGCGTGATGGCGCAGATGCACCGGCTGCTCAGCCCCGACTGTGTGCAGATGACGGATGTGGATGCAGGCGTGCTGCGCGAGGAGCTGGCTGCCCGCGACGGCATCCTGCTTGAGCGCCATTTTGACGGCACGGCCTCGAGGGAGGATTATCGGGAGGGCGCCCGGCGCGCGTTCGCCTGTGGGGCGCTTTTTCCTGTGCTGACGGGCAGCGCGCTGATGGATACGGGCGTGGATGCGCTGATGCGGGCCATCGCTTCGCTCTGCCGCACGCAGTGGGAGCAGCGGGAAGCAGAGCCGTTTTCCGCCCAGGTTTACCGCGTGCGGCGCGTGGGCGGCATCCGTTACTGCTATGTGCGTGCGACGGCGGGGTGCCTCTCCGCGCGGGAAGAGGTGCTTACGGCGCGCGGCACGCAGAAGGCCAGTGCGCTGTGCGCGGTGCAGGGCCCCCGGCTGACGCCTGTGGAGCGCTTGCGCGCGGGGCAGACGGCGGCGCTGACAGGGCTCGACGCGCGGCCGGGAGAGCGAATCGGCGCGCAGAGCGGCGGGGAGAGCCCAAAGACCCTGCCGGTGATGAGCGTGGATGTGATCCCGGTGCCGCCGCTGGAGAGGCGGACGCTGCTTTCCCATCTGCGCGAGCTGGAGGAAGAGGAACCGCTCCTGCATGTGCGTCCGTCATCCGAAGGGGTGAGCGTGAGCATCATGGGAACGGTGCAGACCGAGGTGCTGGGCGGACTTCTGGAGGAGCGGTTTGGGGATGCCGTGCGCTTTCTTCCCCCGCATGTGCTCTACAGGGAGACCATCGCCTCGCCCGTCACAGGCATTGGCCACTACGAGCCCCTGCGCCATTACGCAGAGGTGTGGCTGCGCATCGAGCCGGGCGAACCGGGAAGCGGCGTGGTGTTTGAGGCGGATTGCGCGCCCAACACGCTGGATGCCAACTGGCAAAGGCTCATTGGAACTCATGTGCTGGAGCGAGAGCATCCAGGCGTGCTGACGGGAAGCCCCCTGACGGATGTGCGCATCCGCCTGGTGGCCGGACGCGCGCATCTTAAGCACACGGAGGGCGGGGATTTTCGCGAGGCGACATACCGAGCCATCCGCCAGGGGCTGATGCAGGCTAAAAACGTGCTGCTGGAACCTGTCATCCGGTTTGATATGGCGATGCCGCCGCAGGCGCTCAGCCGCGTGACGGGCGAGCTGCTTCGCCTGGGAGCCCGGATGGACGCGCCGGAATATGGAGAGGAAGAGGTTACGCTCTCCGGGACATGCACCGCCGCGGCATTTTGGGATTATCCGGCACGGTTTGCCGCGTCTACACGTGGATATGGGCGCCTGGCTTCGCGCTATTTGCGGGATGAGCCATGCCGGGAACAGGAGAAAATGGTGGAGCAGTGTGGCTATTCCCCTCTGGCGGACGAGCAGAACCCGCCTGGCAGTGTCTTTTGCAGCCATGGCGCCGGTTTTTATGTGGCATGGGATCATGTGCGCGAATGGGCACATTGCCGGCCGGAAAAGTAAAGAGCGCGTAGATGCGCCAAAACGCCGGAAAGCGCGCGGAAATACAAAGAGAACGGGAATACAAAGAAAATCCGGGAAAAACCGTGTGAAGGGAGGCGGAAAGCGTGTTCACCTGTGCGCTTGACCCAAACAGCCGCATGACCCTGTGCGACCAGCTCTATGCGGCGCTGCGCGCGGAGATCGAGAGGGGCGGACTGCCGGCTGGCTCGCGCATGCCCTCCAAACGGGAACTGGCCGCGCACCTGCACGTGAGCACGGCCACGGTGGAGGCTGCCTATGCCCGGCTGACGAGCGAGGGAATCTGCGAGAGCCGCCCCCGCAGCGGGATTTATGTTCTGGCGAGGCCGGAAACGGCGGCGGCGCCGCAGCGGGACGGGCCGGTTCCCGTGCGCTGGGACTTCGGAACCGGCGCGGCTGATGCGGCGCATTTCCCCTATGCGACATGGGCGCGGCTGATGCGTGAGGTGCTCAGTGAGCAAAGCCGCGCACTGCTGCTTTCCGGCGACCCGCAGGGCTCAGACGGGCTGCGCCGCGAAATCGCGGGGATGCTGCACAGGCTGCGCGGGGTAGAAGCACGGCCGGAGGCGATTGTGCTCGGCGCGGGCACAGAGGTGCTGGTGACGGCGCTGGCCGGTCTGATCGGGCGGGAGAAATTGTTTGCCGTGGAGGATCCGGGGTATTCCCGCGTGAGGCGGATTCTCGTGGCCAGCGGCGCGCGCATTGCGCCCACCCCGCTGTGCGCGGGGGCCATTGACGTGCGCGCCCTCTATACCAGCGGCGCGGGCGCCGTCTATGTGACGCCCACCCATCAGTTCCCCACCGGGGAAGAGATGAACCCGGCCCAGCGGGCGGCGCTGCTGCGCTTTGCGCGGGAAACAGGCGCTTACATCCTGGAGGATGATTACGACAGCGAATTCCGATTCACAGGAGCAAACCGTCCGGCGCTTCACGCTATGGACGGAGGCGAGCATGTGATCTATATGAACACATTCGCCCGCACGCTGGCTTCCGGCCTGCGCATGAGCTTCATGGTGCTGCCGCATTCGCTGATCGGGCGTTACCGAGAGATGCACGCAGCCTGCAGCGTGCCGGGCTTTGAGCAGGAGACGCTGCGGAAATTCATCGCGGGCGGCTATTTGGAGCGGCATATCGCGCGCATGCGGGTGGTCTACCGCGCGCGGCTTCAGGCGCTTGAACAGGGGGTGCGCGAGCTGGGCCTGGGCGAGGTAGCCCCGTGCAGCGCCGGTCTGTACGCGCTCCTGCGCGTGGGCGGCCGCACGCCTGCTCAGGAGCTTTTGCCGCTGGCGGCCCGTGCCGGCGTACGCCTGACGCGCCTTTGTGACTATGGCGTGATGGAGATGGATGCCGGCAGCGAACGGGTGATGCTGCTGGGGTTCGCGGGAATGGATGAGACGGCCATCGGGGAGGGGCTGCGCGCCCTGAAACAGGCATGGATGTGAGCCGGGCGCAGAGCCCGGGATTTACAGGTATTTTTCCGGGAGTACAACCGGCATCATGCCGGTCGCGGAGCGCCGGGAAAACGCTTTTCTTCCCCGAAGAGGGAAGAAAAGAGAATCCTTGAATTATTGAGAAAGAAACGCTTGTCATAAATGAAAGCGATGCTTATGTCAGCAAACTGCAACCGGCATCATGCCGGTTTGATTTGAACTTGATTTGAAAGGATGCGATTGAATGCAGTACATCATACAAGCCTGCTGCGGGCAGGCCATCGACGTGGCCGCCGGGCAAAGCATCACCATCACCGATCTGGAAGGACAGCAGGTGGTTGATTTTTTTGCCGAGGTTCAGGGAAATCACAACGAATTTGTCTCTCCCGGCGTTACGCTGGATGTCAATGAATCCCTTCGTTTGAAGACGGGGGACAGGATCTATTCCAACCTGTACCGCCCGATGTTTTTAATCCTGCATGATGATGTGTGTGAGCACGACCTGCTTCACCCCTGCTGCCGCAGGGAGATGTACGATTTCTTTTATCACAATGGAGAAGGGCATCCCAACTGCCTGGAGAATATCAACCATGCGCTGAAAACGGCTCACCCCATTCTCCAGCCGATCAACCTCTTTATGCACACAGAGCTTCATGCGGACGGCAGCCTGTCCGTGAAGGCGCCGGTCTCCAAGGCGGGCGACCGGATTGTACTCAGGGCGCTCATGGACGTCCGGCTGGGGATCGCCGCATGCAGCGTATCGGAAAGCGCATGCAATGCAGGACGCTGCAGCGCAATCGGCGTGACCGTTGAATAACAGCGAAAATCGAAGAAAAATCCGCGCCCGTTTTAAAATGCGCGCATTCCACCGGCAGAGGGGCCCGGCAGGCAAGTCTTGCCGGGCCTTCGTTTGCTGAGAGCGTCCTTTTTATTCGGGATGGGAGCTGCTTTTCCAGAGAATAGGGGGGAATCTTTTCTCCCCCTTCGGGGGGAGAAAAGCGTTTTGCCGGCGGTCTGGGGCCCGGCAGGCAAGTCTTGCCGGGCCTTCGTTTGCTGAGAGCATCCTTTTTATTCGGGATGGGAGCCCGCTTTTCCAGAAAAAGGGGGAATCTTTTTCCCCCTTCGGGGGGAGAAAAGCGTTTTTGCCGGCGGTCTGGGGCCGGCAAGCAAATCTTGCCGGGCCTCCGTTTGGGGGAGGGACTAGCTTTTTTTCATCCAATCCTGTATAATAAAGACGTAGACCTAACTGCGCGACAGGGCGCAGCGGTACTTCCATGACAGAAGAAATGGAGGAAATAGATGATGAAGCTGATTATTGCGATTGTGCAGGATGAGGATGCGGGCCGTCTGGTGTCCGCCTTGATGGATAAAGGATTTGGCGTAACGAAGCTGGCGACCACCGGCGGCTTCCTGCGCGCGGGCAACACCACGCTCATCAGCGGCGTGCAGGATGAAAAGCTGGAGGAGGCGCTGAGCGTCATTGAGAAGATCTGCAAGAGCCGCGAGCAGATCACCGCATCCACCACGCCCATGGGCGGCGCGGGCGGTGTGTATGTGCCCTACCCGATTCGCGTGACGGTGGGCGGCGCGACCGTATTCGTGCTGGAGGTCAGCCAGTTCCTGAAGGTGTAAAGCATGCCGGCGTTCGAAGATTTTCGGGGGCAGTCTGCGCATCTTGCGCAGCTTGAGAGCGATTTTTCGCGCCGCACGTTTGTGCACGCGTATCTGTTTGCCGGGCCCAGGGGAACGGGCAAGCGCTCTGTGGCCCGGCTGTGCACGATGGCCGCGCTCTGCCGCGGGGAGGGAAAACGGCCCTGCGGGGTGTGCGGCCCGTGCCGGCGCGTGCTTTCGGGCACGCATCCGGATGTGCACGTGATCACCGCGCCGAAGGGGAAGCAGAGCATTGGCGTGGATGTGCTGCGCGGCGTGCTGGAGGAGGTGGCCGTCCGCTCTTTTGAGGATGGCACGAAGGCGATTCTCTTTCCCGAAGCGGAGAAAATGACGCCCGCTGCACAGAACTGCCTGCTCAAGACGCTGGAAGAGCCGCCGCAGGGCACGGTGTTTTTTTTAATCACCGATCAGCCCGCGGCTCTGCTGGCCACGATTGTCTCCCGCGTGCGTGTGATCCGTTTTCACCCGCTGAGCGTGGAAGAAGCCGCGGCCCGGCTTGTCGCCCTGGGCCAGCCCCGGGAGACGGCGCTGGCCAGAGCGCGCATGGCGGAGGGATGTGTCGGGCAGGCGCTTGAAATTGACGAAGCTCAGCTGTCCCTGCGCTTTGAACTCACGCGGGACATCTTTTCCATTCACCGGGCGGGCGATGTGCTCGCGGTGGTGAACACCTATAAAGAGGACAGGGAGCGCCAGGGGCAGGTGCTTGACACGCTGGAAGGCGCCGTGCGGGATATCCTTTCGGCGCAGGCGGGAAAGGCATCGCTTGACGGCGCGGGCTATGCGCAGCAGGCGCAGGATTATGCCCGCGCGGTGCCGCTGTCCGGCGGGCTCGCGCTGATGAGCGAGGTCATGCGCGCGCGCAGAATGTGCGAAAGCAATGTGGCTTTTGCCTCGGCTTTTGAGTCCGTGCTGCTGAAAATATCGGAGGAATTTGCCAAATGGCCCTGGTAATCAGGGTGCGCTTTAAGCGTGCCAGTAAGTTTTATGATTTTGACCCCAACGGGCTTGAATTGCATCACGGCATGCGCGTGATCACGGAAACGGCGCGCGGCGTGGAGATGGGGGAGTGCATGTCCGGCGTGATGGACGTGCCGGACGAGCGCCTTGTGCTGCCGCTCAAGCCGGTGATCCGCATTGCCACCGAGCAGGATCTGGAGATCCAGCGCCGCAACGAGCAGAGCGAAAAGGAAGCCTTTGACATCGCGCTTGAACGCATTGCGGACCATAAGCTGGAAATGAAGCTGGTGGATGTCGAGTATGCGTTTGATCATTCCAAGATCATCTTTTATTTCACCGCCAATGGGCGGGTGGATTTCCGCATGCTGGTCAAAAACCTGGCCAGCATCTTCAAAACCCGCATTGAGCTGCGCCAGATCGGCGTGAGAGACGAGGCAAAGATGCTGGGAGGGATCGGCCCCTGCGGGCGGCCGATCTGCTGCCGGTCGTTTCTGAGCGATTTTACGCCCGTGTCCATCAAGATGGCCAAGGAACAGAATCTTTCGCTCAATCCCGCCAAGATTTCCGGCCTGTGCGACAGGCTGATGTGCTGCCTCAAGTACGAGCAGGATCATTACGAGGCAACGCACAAGCGCATGCCGCGGGTGGGGCGCGAGATCCTGACGCCGGACGGTATGGGCACCATTCACTCCATCAATGTGCTGTCGGAGACGGTGCGCGTGCGCGTTGCGGTGGGCGATTCCTTTGAGCTGCGGGAATACTCCATCGACGATTGCACCCGTGTGGGGCAGGAAGCGAGGCCGGCTGCGCCGCGCGAAGCCCGCGTGGAGGGCGGCGAACCCCAGACGCAGGAGCGCGAGGCGCCCGCGTGCACGCAGGAAGAACCGGGGACGCAGGCGCCCGTCCCGCCGGAGGAGCGCCCGGCTCGGGAAGAGAGGCCGCCCAGGCCCGCGAGATCCAGGGGAGGCGAGCGGCGGGAACGCGGCGAACGCCCGGGCAGGCAGGAGCGGCCGGTGCGCAGCGAGGCGATGGAATCCCGCCAGCGGCCAAACGGAGGCCAGCGGCGCCCGGATCGGGAAGACAGGCCGCAAGAGCTGCCGCCGCGGGCAAAAGCCCAGAAAACGCCGGATCTTCCGGAAAAGACGGAGCCGGTTCCCATGGATATCGAAGAAGAAGAGATCCTGCTGCTTGAGGCGCAGTCCGATCCGGAGGATCTGCTGTGAAAAACGGCCGGTGTTTTTCAGCTTGACGGGGAATGCGTTTTACGATGCCGGTTTGCGGGCCATCCGGGATGCTTTTTCCAAGACGGATGTTTCTTTCCTCCATGATTGTGGGAATCGTTTCTCCCCCTTCGGGAGGGAAAAAAGTGTTTTGCCGACGGTCTGGGGCCGCTTTCATCCAGGGGATG
>DVMG01000074.1 GCA_018715105.1 Candidatus Ventricola intestinavium | reverse complement strand
ATTGATGTGCAGGATGGAAAGATACATGATCTTGATCACGGAGCACGCGATGTCCTCGGGCACGGTGAAGTGGATCTGCGCCTGATGAAGCGCGGAGAAAATCCGCTGCGCAGAGGAGAGGTAATGTTCCCGCGCAATGTCTTCAGGCACGGCTGAAACCACCTGGGGCAGATCTTCGCACAAAAAGCGGATGATGCCCAGCTTGTGAATGGTCTCAAAGGCGGTCAGAACCATGGCGGCTGCGCGCTCTTTGTCGCTGCGCCCCTGCGCGGCGGCGAGAGAGGCCATGGCCGCGGAGATCACCTGCGATTCCCACTGCCCGGCAATCTCCAGAAACAGCATCTCCTTGCTGTCAAAAAACTTGTAAAAGGAAGACTTGGAGATGCCGGCCTCGGCGGTCAGCATGTCAAGCGATGTTTTTTTAAAACCGGTGTCAAGCGCGTGCCGCCGGGCGCTGGCCACAAGGCGGGCGCGGATGGCTTCGCGCTGTTCGGGGGTAAAGGGTTGGGCCATGGAATTTCCCTCCCTGCCGGATTTCCTTCCCAGCATTTTTCTTCCCGGATGCGATACGATTCCCCACGAAGACCGAAGGCAGAGGGGCTTTCCTTCCTTCTTTCAAAAAATTCAGAAAAGATTCGGCTTTTAGGAAAGTTCGGAAGGGAAGTCCCTGCGCCGCTTTCCCAGGCCGCGATCTCCGATCACGGGTTGAGGGTGACGGTGCCGTTCATTCCCGGGAGAAGGTTCCTGCCCTCCGGCAGGGTGATGCGCACATCGAAGTACGTGGCGTTTTGACGGGCTTCACCTACGGGGTAGATCTTTGTCACCGTGCCGGTGAACGTCTCTTCGGGGTAGGCATCCAGCGTATAGGAAAGCGTGTCTCCCTCATGCACGCTGGAAAGATCGAGCTCATCCACATCCGCGCTCAATTCCAGCGTGGTCAGGTCGGCGATCTCGCAAAGAAGCTGGCCGCGGTAAACCTGCGCGCCGGAGGAGGCGCTCAGCGCGGTCACCGCCCCGGTCACCGGGGAAGAGATCACGCGGGAGGCCCCTCTTTCGCTCTGTGCATCCACCGTTTCAAAGAGCAGGTCGCCCACGGAGACAGAATCGCCCGGCTTGATGTGGACAGCGCAGATGCGGCCCGACGCGGTGACGGCGATATCCGCATAGCGCATCACCTTGCCGCGTCCGGTTTCGCTGTCGCTGGGCGTGCTGCTCTCCCTGAAGCAGCGGACGGTGTCATCCACGTCAAAATTGCCGGTCAGGATTTCCACCCCATAGCGGCTTCCCGACACGCTGGTCACAATGCCGGTTCCTTTTTCGTTTCCGCACTTGAGGTAGAGCGTTTCGCCCGCATGCAGATAGCGGTTTTCATCGTCGTTATAGGCCTGATCGGTCGAAGCGTCAATGTAGAGCGGGTGTTCCGGCTCGATGACCGCCACGGCGCCGTAATGCGCGGCGGCGCCCTCTGCGTCGTCCCCCACGGAGGCAAAGACGGCGGCCACGGTGCCGCTCTGCGCCGCGTAAACGGGAGTGGCGTCCAGCGTAAAGAGGGTGTCTCCTTCGCTTACCGGGTCCCCCTGAAGGAGATCGAAGGGGAGCAGCGTGCCCGCAAAGGGCGCGGTGATTTTGGTGGTGTTCGGGGCGACGATGGTTGCGTTGGCGGTGGCCCCCAGCGCAGCGGCGGGCAGCGCCAGCACGAGCAGCATGCAGGCAAGCAGGGCGGTTTTCTTTCTCATGGTGATGTTCCTTTCTGATAAAGTTGGATCATGGGGCAGACGGTTTCGTGAAGGCTTTCGGATCCGAGGGGAATAACCGGGCCTGATTCGAAACGGTCGGGCAAAAAGCGCGTTATTCCACGGACTTGAGCGCCTCGACCATGTCGATCTTGTTCACCTTGCGCGTGAGCAGGCGCTGCAGAAGTTCGGAGAAGCAATAGGTGACGACGCAGGCGATGACAATGGATTGCAGCGCCGGCGAGCCGGGATAAAAGCCGGATTCAGGCTCGCAGGAATGCAGGATGATATCCGTGAGCAGAATGCCCGGATAGATGCCCATCAGCACGCCCAGAATCGTGATGATCATGTTCTCATGAAGGATCAGCCGGCGGATCTCCTTCTGATGATATCCCAGAACCTTGAGGGTGGCATACTCGCGGATTCGCTCCACAAAGTTCATCAGGCCCATGTTGTAACAGATGACGAAGGCCAGTGCCAGTGCGATGCCCGTGAGAATGGCGAACACGGCGGAAAGCGTGTCGAGCATGCGCAGCATGTCGTTGATCTGATCGGCCGGGTAGTCGATGCTGTCCACCTCGTCCATGTCCGAAAGGAGCTCCAGGCACGATTCGCTTGGCCCGCGCAGCTGGATGGCGGTGGGGGTAAAATCCCCCTTGCGCAGAGACTCCCAGGTGGTGCGGTTGAGATAGACGCCCTGGGAGACGTTGTTGTGCACGATCTGGCCGATGACCATGTCGACCGGCTCGTCGTCTCCGGGCAGATAGAGGCGGATTTCATCGCCGATGTGCAGGTTCAGCGTCTTGGTGAGCTTGTAGGTCACGGCACATGTGCCGGTCTGAATCGGCACGAGGGTTTCGTTTTCACCCAGGTGCTGCATCGTCTGCTCATCCCCCAGGACGGTGAGCATCACGGTGCGCGTGCCGCCCTCCGCGCGCAGGGAGACAGACTGCTCCATGATGCATTCCACGGCCTGGGCATCCAGCCGGCGCTCGTAGCTTTCGCTGGTGCCCACCTCGCCGGTGAGATTGGCGCGCACGTCGTAATTGAGCGTTTGGGTGTAATAATTCACGCTCATGCGCTCCACGGAATCCTGAAGGCCCAGCGATGTGATGATGAGCATGGTGCAGCACAGCAGCCCTACAAAGGACATGAACGTGCGCAGCTTGTTGCGCATCAGGTTGCGGATCACCATCTTGGCATTGAAGCTCAGGCGCGACCACAGCGGGGTGATGCGCTCAAGCAGGATGCGCTTGCCGTCTTTGGGAGGCTTGGGGCGAAGCAGGGCTGCGGTGGTCTCGCGCGCCGCGCTGCGGTAGGACAGCAGCAGGATTCCCACGCTCATGACCACCGTGAGCAGCGTCATCCCCCATGCGGGCAGGGAGATGGGCGGCGTGAGCCGGTAGGGCATTTCGTTTTGCCCGATGAGCGCATCCCACAGATAGAAGGGAAGCGTGAAATGGCCGATGAGCGTGCCCAGCATCGCGCCCACAAACGAGGGGGCGATGGCATAGGACAGATAGTGCCGCCGGATCTGGCGGGAAGAGAAGCCCAGCGCCTTGAGGGTGCCCATCTGCAGGCGCTGGTTGTCGATCATGCGCGAGAGCGTGGTCATGACGATCAGCGCGGCGACGGCATAGGCCAGCACCGGAAAGATGAGCGTCATGTTTTCAAACATCTGCGCGTCGTTGTTGGCGCGCGCAGTGCTCTCGTGCGAGCCCCGATCCATCACCAGCGCGTCCGGCAAAGCCGCTTCAAGGGCCGCCTGCACGGCGTCGCTGTCCGCCGCATCGTCAAGGGTGACGACGGCCTGTGTCAGCGGCAGAGCCGGCATGGCGCAGGCGTTGACAAGCAGATAGCCATAGGCATTTGGATCGGCCACAATTCCGTCGGAGACGACGATATACTCCGGGCTGACCACGATCCCCCGGATGATCAGGCCATACTCCTGGCCGGAGAGCTTGACGGTGATCCTGTCCCCCACCCCCAGGCCGTGCGCCTGAGCAAAGCGCTCCTCAATCAGGCATCCGCGCTTATCGCGGATATCCAGCATGCTGCCTTCGCGCAGGAGAGGAATGTTGATATCCATTTCACCGTCATACGCTGTGACGCTGACGGAAACATCGCCTTCCAGCGTCGTCTCAAGGTCGGCGACAGCGCGGGCGCGCACACCCGTAACCCCCTGCTGCCCGCGGATTTTGTCAAGCGCAGCGCGATCCACACCGCCGGGCAGCGTCACCCAGAAATCCGCCAGGTTGTTTTCCTCAAAATAGGTGTCCGTTGTGGTGCGCACCATGCGCGCTGTGCCATCCAGCGCGGCAAAGGCGAATGTGCCCAGGGCGCACAGAGCGATGATGGAAAGGAACTGCATCGCCGCCCGGGACATATCCCGGTACAGTTTCTTTCGCAGCGTGTTTTTCACCATGCGATGTCCTCCACACGGGCGGGATGCTCACACAGCTCCACGGATTCAATGCCGCCGTTTTTCACCCGGATAACCCGGTTGCCCAGGGGGGCGATCATCGCGTTGTGCGTGATGATGACCACCGTGGCATTGTGTGTACGGCACACATCGGTGAGCAGGGAGAGCACCTGCACGCCGGTTTTGGAATCGAGCGCGCCGGTGGGCTCGTCACAAAGGAGCAGGGCGGGATTTTTGCACAGCGCGCGGGCGATGGACACGCGCTGCTGCTCGCCGCCGGAAAGCTGAGCGGGAAAGTTGTTCATCCGCTCGCCTAATCCCACCTGCTGCATGACCGTGCGCGGATCCAGGGCGTCGCTGCAGACCTGCCGCGCGAGCTCCACGTTTTCAAGCGCCGTGAGATTGGGCATCAGATTGTAAAACTGGAACACAAAACCGACGTCGTGGCGGCGATACTCGGTGAGCTGCGGACCGCGCAGGCCGGTGATCTGCTTGCCGCCCACGGTGATGGTGCCGCCGGTGGCCTTATCCATCCCGCCCAGCAGGTTGAGGATGGTGGTCTTGCCCGCGCCGGAGGGACCGAGCACGACGCAGAATTCCCCCTTTTCAATGGTGAAGCTGACGTCGTCTACCGCCTTGACGACGGTATCCCCGGTCTGGTAATGCTTGCTGACATGATCAAATGTGATATAGCCCACGGGAAACCTCCTTCAGATGCGCAGATGCGAACGTAAAAACAAATTCAGGATTTGTTTTTATTATACGGGGAAGGGGGAAAACCTGTCAAG